>NZ_JBFUFC010000105.1:0-12600 GCF_056403635.1 Microbacterium sp. P2_F9
CCGCCGAACCGATCGAGCGCGCCGCGCTGGGCGGCGGCCGAGCGCAGCCGGAGCTGATCGGACTGTCCGTGCACGACGACGAGCTCATCGGCGAGATCGGCCAGGACGCCGGCGGGGGCGGAGCGACCGCCCACCGTGGCGCGGCTGCGGCCTTCGCTCGAGATCGTGCGACCGACGAGCAGTTCGGCACGCCCGTCGCCGAGCGGCTCGACGTCTCCCCCGGCCTCACGCACCCGCGCGCTGACGGCCCCGACCTCCGGCACGATCCAGACGCCGTCGACCGATGCYTGCGCCGCGCCGGCCCGCACGGCGCTGAAGTCGGCGCGCTGACCGAGCAGCAGCCCGAGTCCGGTGACGACCATGGTCTTGCCTGCGCCGGTCTCGCCCGTGATCGCGGTGAAGCCCGGCCCCATCGGCAGGGTCGCCTCCGCGATGACACCGAGATCGCGAAGGCGCATCTCCTCGATCACGACGTGCCCGGTGCGGGGACAGGCGCCACCGATGGCTTCGGGATCGGCGCGGTCAGGGCGGCAGGCCCCCGCCATCCGTCGACCGGCAGCTGGAACTTGCGCACCAGGCGATCGGTGAACGCCGCGGGATGCAGCCGGGCGAGGCGGACGGGGTGTGTCGAGCGGCGGACGACGACGCGGGCGCCGGGCGGCAGGTCGTGTGAGCGCCGTCCGTCGCACCACAGGATGCCGGCGCCGTCGGTGCGCTGCAGCAGCTCGATGGCGACAGCATGCTCAGGTCCGACCACGAGCGGCTTGGCGAACAGCGCGTGCGCCGACAGTGGGACGACGGAGATGGCCTCGACCGTGGGCCAGATCACCGGACCGCCCGCGGAGAAGTTGTACGCGGTCGACCCGGTCGGCGTCGACACGACGACACCGTCGCAGCCGAACGTGGACAGCGGCCGGCCATCGATCTCGATGACGACCTCCAGCATGCGCTCCCGGCTGGCCTTCTCGACGGTCGCCTCGTTCAGCGCCCAGGTCTCGAAGACGACGGAATCGGCGGCATCCTTCACCCGCACATCGAGCGCGAGACGCTCTTCCACGCGGTAGTCCCGGGCGATCACCCGGCGGACCGCGTCGTCCATGTCGTCCCGCTCGCTCTCGGCGAGGAATCCGACATGGCCCATGTTGATGCCCAGCACGGGTGCGGTTCCGTCGCGCACGAGCTCGGCGGCGCGCAGGATCGTGCCGTCTCCGCCGAGCACGATCGCAAGTTCGACGTCTTCAATCGGCACGTCGACCCCGAGCACGGCGACATCGTCGATGTCCGACAGCTCGGCGCAGTCCTCCGGCGCCAGCACAGGGCGGGCCCCGGATGCCCGCAGTGCGGCGATCACGCGGTGCGCGGCACGCACGGTCTCTTCGCGATTGGTATGCGCGACGATCAGGATGCTGCGCTCTGCGTCACTCATCACTCTCCCGCCGGTCGGTTCACGGTGCTTCACCATTCTGTCTGTCTCCAGGGCTTCAGGGCGAACCGCGGGGCCGCGTGTGCACAAGGTGCCCGGGCCGGCGACGGCGGAGGACCGGTGAGACGCCCTGCACAGGTCGCGGTCGTGGGGTGGCTACGCGAGCCGATCGACCTCGGCGAGCCACTCGGTCGGGTTGGCGCCGCCTTCCGCGAGATGGACGACGAACTCGACGTTGCCGTGCGTCCCCGCCACGGGCGAGCGGATGACGCCGCGTACCCCGAGCCCCTCGTCCCACGCCGACCACAGCACGCCTGCGACGGCGTCGGCACGGAGCGCGGCATCCGTCACCAGCCCGCCCTTGACGGCTGTGCGGCCCACCTCGAACTGCGGCTTCACCAGCAGCACGAAGTCGGCGCCGGGCGCCGCCACGGCGTGGGCGGCCGGCAGCACGAGGGCGAGCGAGATGAACGAGAGATCTCCGGTGATCACCGAGGGTGCGTCGGTCACTCCGCTCGCCTCGCGGAGACTCTCGGGGGTCATATAGCGCACGTTGAAACCCTCGACCGAGATCACGCCGGAGTCTTCGGAGACGGATGCCGCGAGCTGGCCGTGCCCGACATCCACGGCGATCACCGGCGACGCGCCGCGCTCGCGCAGCACCTGAGTGAATCCCCCGGTCGACGCGCCCATGTCGAGCGCCACGCGCTCGGCGATGTCGACCGAGAAGGCGTCGAGGCCGGCGATGAGCTTGTGCGCCGCGCGACTGACGTAGTGATCCGCGCCCGCCACTTCTAGCGCGGCGTCATCCGCAACCGGAGTGGAAGCCTTGACCACGGGGCGGCCGTTCACGCTCACCAGCCCATCGGCGATCAGCGTGGCGGCATGGGTGCGGGACCGCGCGAGCCCTCGTGCCGCGAGCGCGGCGTCGAGGCGCGCGGTCATGGCTGGGATGCCGTGGGGCCGGAGTCGAGGGTGCGTGCGAGCGAGTCGTGCAGCGCCTCATACGCCGCCGCACGCGTAGGCAGCGGCTGCGCCTCGATCACCTCGAGCGCGGAGAGGAGGTCTGCGTCGGGTGTCGGGCGGGCCTCGGAGTGGTCCATGGCTTCAGAATAGGCGGTGCCGCGAGGGCTCGGAGTGTTCCGCGCCGCGTGGCTCAGGGCCGGTGGAACGGGTCTGCGTAGAGGCGCTCAGGCACACGGAAGCCATAGATCGCGCGGCCGGTGTCCCAGATCGCCTTCGCCCCGGCGCGCAGCAGATCCACCGGACGGTCGCCTTCGGACAGGATCCGCACATCGGGGCCGTCGATGCGCACGCTCGCGCCGCGGACCGACACGACGCCGTCGCGCACGGTCGCCTCGGGGTACGGCTCATGCAGCTCGCGCAGGTCACCGAGGATGAAGGTCGGCTGCGAATCCGCGGGCGCGGCGAGCACGTGCTTGGGCCGGTCGATTCCGGTGAGCACGAGCACCGACGGCACTCCGGCGCGATTCGCGCCGAGAATGTCGGTGTCGAGGCGGTCGCCGAGGAAGAGCGGATGCCGCGCCCCGAACCGTGCGACCGCTTCGACGAAGATCGGCGATTCGGGCTTTCCGGCCACCGTCGCGAGGCGGCCGACGGCGGTGTGCACGGCGGACACGAGCGTGCCGTTTCCCGGCGCGATGCCGCGGGACTGCGGGATGGTCCAGTCGGTGTTGGTCGCGATCCAGGGGATCCCGCCCTCCTCCTCGGGCACCTTCAGTGCGTAGGCCGCTTCGGCCAGCTCCGTCCAGCCGACTTCAGGCGCGAAGCCCTGCACGACGGCGCCGGGCGCATCGTCGGCGCTCCGCGTGACGACGAACCCAGCCTTCTCCACCTCGGTGACGAGGCCATCGCCACCAACGACAAGAACCGTCGTGCCGGTCGGAACCCGCTCGGCGAGCAGTCGCATCGCCGCCTGCGGGCTGGTGACGACCTCGTCGGGACGCGTCTGCAGCCCGAGTTCGGTCAGATGCGCCGCCACCGAGACGTCGGTGCGCGATGCGTTGTTGGTGATGTAGCCGAGTCGACGCCCCTCGCGGGCGCGATTGAGGCTGGCGACCGCGTGCGGCAGCGCGCCGGCCCCGGCATAGACGACGCCGTCGAGATCGGCCAGCACGACATCGACGCCGTCGAGCGGGGTGGATTCCGTCGGCCGGCGCGAGAACAACGCCATCAGGCTTTGCTCTCCTCGTCGTCGGGCTCGTCGACCCCGGCCTCGACGAGGAGCTCCTGCACCTCGTCTTCGACACTGATCTCCGACGTGGTGATCGATTGCGTGCCATCGGCGACAACGATCCCCTCCACGAGGACGACATCGTCGGCCTCGTCGAGCTCATCGTCTTCGGTGGCGTCTGAGTCGTCGACTTCTTCGGCGTCGTCGAAGGTCTCGACGTCCTCGGCGTCGTCGAAGGTCTCGATCTCCTCGACCTCCTCGATCTCGATGACCTCGAGGTCGCCGTCGCCGGAGGCGTCGTGGAGAACCTCAGCAGCCACCGCGGCGCGGCGGTTCCATTCGTTCGCCTCGTCGATTCGTCCGAGTTCCTCGAGCACCGTCGCCCGCGCTGCGAACAGGGCAGGACTCCACTCGAAGGCACGGTCGGGATCGAGCTCGGGGATGTCGAGCTCGAGCAGCGCCCGTTCGGTCTCGCCGAGATCGAGCCGCGCACCMGACATTGCGATGGCGAGCTCCACCCGGACGCCCGGAGCGAGCTTTGCGCGATCGACGCCGCGACCGAGCTCCAGGGCTGCGTCGGGACGACCCACACCGCGCTCGCTGTCGACCATCAGCGCGATCTGATCGTCGTTGCCGGAGATCCGACGGTAAGTGCGAAGTTCCCGCAGCGCCAGCGCGAAGTCACCCGTTGCGTACGCGGTGATCGCGAGGGACTCGCGAACGATCGCAATGCGGCCGGCGCGGCGGGAGGCGGACACGGCGTGCTGGTGTGCCAGTTCGGGGTCTTCATCGATGAGGTTCGCCGCCATAGCGAGGTGACGCGCGACCCACTCGGCGTTCTCTTTGCTGAGCGTCTTCAGCTCGTTGCGCGCGCTCTGGGGGAGGTCGTTCGGCGTGATCTCGTCCGGAATGAACGGATCGTCGTGGTGGGCGCGAACGGGACGGTTCTCTTCCGGGCGGTTCAGCTCGACGGGACGATCGACGCCCCCGCGGGTCGGACGTCCGCCGCGGTGCTGGTCGGAGGCGCCGTATGGCGGCCTGCGGTCGCCGTCACGCTGCTCGTAAGGCCTGCTTCCGTCACGGGGAGGGTACGACTTCCGCTCCCCATCACGGGGAGGGTACGACTTCCGCTCCCCATCGCGGGGCGGGTAGGACTTACGCTCCCCATCGCGGGGCGGGTAGGACTTACGCTCGCCATCGCGGGGCGGGTACGACTTCCGCTCCCCATCGCGCTGCTGGTACGGCGGTCGTGCTCCGTCGCGGGGCGGGTACGACTTCCGCTCGCCGTCGCGGGGAGGGTACGACTTCCGCTCCCCATCGCGGGGAGGGTACGACTTCCGCTCCCCATCGCGGGGCGGGTACGACTTCCGCTCCCCATCGCGAGGAGGATAGGGGCGGTCGCCGTCGCGCTTCTGGTACGGCTTCGATTCACCGGAACGCTGCTGGTACGGCGGACGTGCTCCATCACGACGAGGATACGACTTCCGCTCCCCATCACGAGGAGGATACGACTTCCGCTCCCCATCGCGGGGCGGGTACGACTTCCGCTCCCCATCACGAGGAGGATAGGGGCGGTCCCCGCGCTTCTGGTACGGCTTCGATTCACCGGAACGCTGCTGGTACGGCGGACGTGCTCCGTCGCGCGGCGGGTACGACTTACGATCCCCGTCACGCGGCGGGTACKACTTACGCTCCCCGTCACGCGGCGGGTACGACTTACGATCCCCGTCACGCGGCGGGTACGACTTACGATCCCCATCACGCGGCGGGTACGACTTACGCTCCCCATCACGCGGCGGGTACGACTTACGATCCCCGTCACGCGGCGGGTACGACTTACGCTCCCCATCACGCGGCGGGTACGACTTACGCTCCCCATCACGCGGCGGGTACGACTTACGCTCCCCATCACGCGGCGGGTACTGCTTCTTGTCCCCACGCGGCTGCGAGCCGGCAGAGCCGCCACCCGTCGACCGAGTCGTGGGACGGTCCTTCTTACGATCGTCGTCCGTCATGTCTCGATCCTCCCGCAGTTCGTGCGCGTTAACGTGAAATGGCCACCCAGCGTTGGGTGGCCATTTCTCGAAAGAAGTCCGGCGGTGTCCTACTCTCCCACAGGGTCCCCCCTGCAGTACCATCGGCGCTGAGAGGCTTAGCTTCCGGGTTCGGTATGGGACCGGGCGTTTCCCTCTCGCTATGGCCGCCGAAACACTATTGATGTTTCAATCGTTCAAAGCATGAGTTGTCACATCGTGTGTGACGGCTGCTGTTGCAGCTCATGCGGTTCTCGACCGTACATCGAGAACCACTCAGTGGACGCAAGCACCTAGAACGGTGTGTTATCAAATCATCGGCTTATTAGTACCGGTCAGCTTCACGTGTTGCCACGCTTCCACATCCGGCCTATCAACCCAGTAGTCTGGCTGGGAGCCTCTCGCCCGAAGGCATGGAAATCTCATCTTGAGGCMGGYTTCCCGCTTAGATGCTTTCAGCGGTTATCCATCCCGAACGTAGCTAATCAGYGGTGCTCCTGGCGGAACAACTGACACACCAGAGGTTCGTCCAACCCGGTCCTCTCGTACTAGGGTCAGATCCTCTCAAATTTCCTGCGCGCGCAGCGGATAGGGACCGAACTGTCTCACGACGTTCTAAACCCAGCTCGCGTACCGCTTTAATGGGCGAACAGCCCAACCCTTGGGACCTACTCCAGCCCCAGGATGCGACGAGCCGACATCGAGGTGCCAAACCATGCCGTCGATATGGACTCTTGGGCAAGATCAGCCTGTTATCCCCGAGGTACCTTTTATCCGTTGAGCGACAGCGCTTCCACAAGCCACTGCCGGATCACTAGTCCCGACTTTCGTCCCTGCTCGACCTGTCAGTCTCACAGTCAAGCTCCCTTGTGCACTTACACTCGACACCTGATTGCCAACCAGGTTGAGGGAACCTTTGGGCGCCTCCGTTACTTTTTGGGAGGCAACCGCCCCAGTTAAACTACCCATCAGGCACTGTCCCTGAACCGGATTACGGTTCTAAGTTAGATATCCAGAGTGACCAGAGTGGTATTTCAACAATGACTCCACCTGAACTAGCGTCCAAGCTTCACAGTCTCCCACCTATCCTACACAAGCCACACCGAACACCAATACCAAACTATAGTAAAGGTCACGGGGTCTTTCCGTCCTGCTGCGCGTAACGAGCATCTTTACTCGTAATGCAATTTCGCCGAGTTCGCGGTTGAGACAGTTGGGAAGTCGTTACGCCATTCGTGCAGGTCGGAACTTACCCGACAAGGAATTTCGCTACCTTAGGATGGTTATAGTTACCACCGCCGTTTACTGGGGCTTAAATTCTCAGCTTCGCCTTGCGGCTAACCGGTCCTCTTAACCTTCCAGCACCGGGCAGGCGTCAGTCCGTATACATCGTCTTGCGACTTGGCACGGACCTGTGTTTTTAGTAAACAGTCGCTACCCACTAGTCTCTGCGGCCTCCAAACGCTTTCGGGAGTAAATCCCTATACGCCGAAGGCCCCCCTTCTCCCGAAGTTACGGGGGCATTTTGCCGAGTTCCTTAACCACGATTCTCTCGATCTCCTTGGTATTCTCTACCTGACCACCTGAGTCGGTTTGGGGTACGGGCGGCTGGAACCTCGCGTCGATGCTTTTCTTGGCAGCATAGGATCACCCACTTTTTATCCGCATCGTGTCTCAGCCTATGTGAGCTGCGGATTTGCCTACAGCTCGGCCTACGCACTTGCACCAGGACTACCATCGCCTGGCTTGGGCTACCTTCCTGCGTCACACCTGTTAATACGCTAACCGCCTCAGCATAGGGTCGTGTGCTAGGCCCAACRCTTCACCCCGAAGGGATCCGTCAAAGGGATTCAGACACTTAGCATTACTGGATTGGTTTGGGCGGTTCTTCGCCGGTACGGGAATATCAACCCGTTGTCCATCGACTACGCCTGTCGGCCTCGCCTTAGGTCCCGACTTACCCAGGGAAGATTAGCTTGACCCTGGAACCCTTGGTCTTTCGGAGGACGTGTTTCTCACACGTCTTTCGCTACTCATGCCTGCATTCTCACTCGTGTAGCCTCCACGGCTGGTTCACACCGCCGCTTCGCTGGCCACACGACGCTCTCCTACCCATCAATACGGCTGGACCACGAAGGCCTACCAATAATATCAATGCCACAACTTCGGTGGCGTGCTTGAGCCCCGTTACATTGTCGGCGCGGAATCACTTGACCAGTGAGCTATTACGCACTCTTTCAAGGGTGGCTGCTTCTAAGCCAACCTCCTGGTTGTCTAAGCAACTCCACATCCTTTCCCACTTAGCACGCGCTTTGGGACCTTAGATGGTGGTCTGGGTTGTTTCCCTCTCGACTATGAAGCTTATCCCCCACAGTCTCACTGCTGCGCTCTCACTTACCGGCATTCGGAGTTTGGCTGACGTCAGTAAGCTTTTGGGCCCCATCGGCCATCCAGTAGCTCTACCTCCGGCAAGAAACACGCAACGCTGCACCTAAATGCATTTCGGAGAGAACCAGCTATCACGAAGTTTGATTGGCCTTTCACCCCTATCCACAGCTCATCCCCTCAGTTTTCAACCTAAGTGGGTTCGGTCCTCCACGACGTCTTACCGTCGCTTCAACCTGGCCATGGATAGATCACTTCGCTTCGGGTCTAGGACATGCGACTGAATCGCCCTATTCAGACTCGCTTTCGCTACGGCTACCCCACTCGGGTTAACCTCGCCACATATCGCTAACTCGCAGGCTCATTCTTCAAAAGGCACGCTGTCACCCCTACTAAGGAGGCTCCAACGGTTTGTAAGCAAACGGTTTCAGGTACTATTTCACTCCCCTCCCGGGGTACTTTTCACCTTTCCCTCACGGTACTTGTCCGCTATCGGTCATCTGGGAGTATTTAGGCTTATCAGGTGGTCCTGACAGATTCACACGGGATTTCTCGGGCCCCGTGCTACTTGGGATACTCTTCGCGCCAAGAGAGGCATTTCGACTACGGGGTTCGCACCCTCTATGACCGGCCATTCAAAGCCGTTCGTCTATACCTTCTTGTAACGCCGGCTGCTCGGCAGAGCAGCCTGAAAAGTCCCACAACCCCGAATACGCAACTCCTGCCGGATATCACACGTACTCGGTTTAGCCTGTTCCGGTTTCGCTCGCCACTACTAACGGAATCGCGGTTGCTTTCTCTTCCTGTGGGTACTGAGATGTTTCACTTCCCCACGTTCCCTCTACCCGCCCTATATATTCAGGCGGGAGTCACTGGGTCGGCACGCCGCCCAGCGGGGTTTCCCCATTCGGAAATCCTCGGATCAAAGTGTGCTTATCCACTCCCCGAGGCTTATCGCAGATTGCTACGTCCTTCTTCGGCTCCAGATGCCAAGGCATCCACCGTTTGCTCTTAAAGATTTGAAAATCACATGAGTTCGTCTCTTCGGCCCGGATCCGAAGACCCGGTATGAAATTGACTAATGATCTAAAAAGATCATCTATGTGAAATGACCACGCGTCAGAGCCACCGGCAAGCCGGTTTCTCATTCCACGAAAGTCATCTCAAAGATGCTCGCGTCCACTGTGTAGTTCTCAAAGTACGGGCGGTACCCACCCCCGCTCACCGTGTTCCGGCAAACAGAAGAAGGTCCAGAGGTTCAGCTGCCGMTTTCGCGGCACCCGGTCCCTCAGGACCCAACAGCGTGCATGTGCCGGCTCTCCCCACCCCAACGTTTCCAGCTGCAAGCAGCGTACTAAGTTCAGGAAGATCTCTCCGGCACCTTGTCAATTGTTCCACCCATGAGCTACCAGTCGAGAACGTGTGTCTCGAATCTGGCGCCTGGACACCCTCAAGAGGATGCCAGATGCTCCTTAGAAAGGAGGTGATCCAGCCGCACCTTCCGGTACGGCTACCTTGTTACGACTTAGTCCTAATTACCGATCCCACCTTCGACGGCTCCCTCCCAAAAGGGTTGGGCCACCGGCTTCAGGTGTTACCGACTTTCATGACTTGACGGGCGGTGTGTACAAGACCCGGGAACGTATTCACCGCAGCGTTGCTGATCTGCGATTACTAGCGACTCCAACTTCATGAGGTCGAGTTGCAGACCTCAATCCGAACTGGGACCGGCTTTTTGGGATTCGCTCCACCTTACGGTATTGCAGCCCTTTGTACCGGCCATTGTAGCATGCGTGAAGCCCAAGACATAAGGGGCATGATGATTTGACGTCATCCCCACCTTCCTCCGAGTTGACCCCGGCAGTATCCCATGAGTTCCCACCATTACGTGCTGGCAACATAGAACGAGGGTTGCGCTCGTTGCGGGACTTAACCCAACATCTCACGACACGAGCTGACGACAACCATGCACCACCTGTATAGAGACCTTGCGGGGCGTACATTTCTGCACGTTTCCTCTATATGTCAAGCCTTGGTAAGGTTCTTCGCGTTGCATCGAATTAATCCGCATGCTCCGCCGCTTGTGCGGGTCCCCGTCAATTCCTTTGAGTTTTAGCCTTGCGGCCGTACTCCCCAGGCGGGGAACTTAATGCGTTAGCTGCGTCACGGAATCCGTGGAATGGACCCCACAACTAGTTCCCAACGTTTACGGGGTGGACTACCAGGGTATCTAAGCCTGTTTGCTCCCCACCCTTTCGCTCCTCAGCGTCAGTTACGGCCCAGAGATCTGCCTTCGCCATCGGTGTTCCTCCTGATATCTGCGCATTCCACCGCTACACCAGGAATTCCAATCTCCCCTACCGCACTCTAGTCTGCCCGTACCCACTGCAGACCCGAGGTTGAGCCTCGGGATTTCACAGCAGACGCGACAAACCGCCTACGAGCTCTTTACGCCCAATAATTCCGGATAACGCTTGCGCCCTACGTATTACCGCGGCTGCTGGCACGTAGTTAGCCGGCGCTTTTTCTGCAAGTACCGTCACTTTCGCTTCTTCCTTGCTAAAAGAGGTTTACAACCCGAAGGCCGTCGTCCCTCACGCGGCGTTGCTGCATCAGGCTTGCGCCCATTGTGCAATATTCCCCACTGCTGCCTCCCGTAGGAGTCTGGGCCGTGTCTCAGTCCCAGTGTGGCCGGTCACCCTCTCAGGCCGGCTACCCGTCGACGCCTTGGTGAGCCATTACCTCACCAACAAGCTGATAGGCCGCGAGCTCATCCCTGACCGAAATTCTTTCCAACTGCTGACCATGCGGTCGCAGCTCGTATCCGGTATTAGACGTCGTTTCCAACGCTTATCCCAGAGTCAGGGGCAGATTGCTCACGTGTTACTCACCCGTTCGCCACTGATCCAAAGAGCAAGCTCTCCTTCACCGTTCGACTTGCATGTGTTAAGCACGCCGCCAGCGTTCATCCTGAGCCAGGATCAAACTCTCCGTGAAAGAAATGTGCTGCGACAAGACCGGAATAGGTCTTACCGAGCGAGTTTGATCTGACGATCGGATGYCATTGCTGACATCTCGTTTAATCTCAAAAGAATCTCACCGGCCAGCCGAAGCTGACCGCGAGGTTTTTTGGCAATTTGACAAGTGCACGCTGTTGAGTTCTCAAGGATCGGATGCTCCTGCGATTCAGCCTCTCGGCTTCCTCTTCAGGGCAACTTCTCTATCTTATTCTTCGTGTTCCGCTTGTCAAATCGGCGCTTTTCGATTGAAATCGAAGCGGCCGACGATGGCGTCTCACGAAGAGAATTTGTGTCCTGCAGACCGACTCTGTCCGTCGCGGGGCAACTTGTACAGCTTATGCTCTGCGCTCCACTGGGTCAAATCGGAGCGTGCGCGCCGGGCGTGTCACGGGCAGCCGGTCGCCGCTAGGGGCGCGGGAGCAGCTCGGTCCGCGTCGGGACCGCGCGATAGCCGTCGCGTGCGACCTGCAGCAGCGTCGCAACGACAGCGACGAGCACGAGGACGGCGATGGTGATGAGCAGGATGATTGCCATGACTGGCCTCCAATGGCGGGTTTTCGACAAACCCGACGCTCGTCTCTGAGGTGGCCCGTAGGCATGAGGCATCCGCCCTATCTTTCAGACGAACCGCACTGACGTGTCTGAGGAGAGCGATGCGAGCGGTCAGTGCGTTCCGTGCGCCGACAGATAGGCGGCTTCGGTGCGGGTCGTCGCACCCGTCTTGCGGAGGATGTTCGACACGTGCACGCTCGCGGTCTTGGTGCTGATGAAGAGCTGCTCCGCGATCTGGCCATCGCTCAGCCCTCGCGCGACGAGGTCGAGCACCTGGCGCTCGCGCTCGGTGAGAAGCGACTCGAGGGACGCGGCATCCGTCCCGCCATCGCGGTGCTCGCCGCCCACGGCGCCGACGCGACGTTCGAGTTCGGTCACGCCGTCGACGATGAGGCCCATGCCGATCGCCTCAGCCCATTCGCGTGCCGTCTGTGCTGCACTCCGCGCACCGGTGCGATCGCCCGCGTTGGCGAGCGCTTCGGCGAGGCGGAATACGGCATATGGCGCGAGCTGCGCAGGGGCGATCCCCTCGCGAGCGGCGTCGACGGCGCGCTGCCACAGCGCGGGATCCGTGCCAGTGCCGCGAGGTCCCGCCAGTTCGGCGTCGACGATCGCCGCATACGTGGGTGCCGTCGGCCAGCCGCTCGCGACGGCGAGCGCGGACCGCACCTCCCGTTCGAGCTCATCGGTCGAGCGAGGCTCGCCGTCCGCGCCGGACAGCGTCATCCCCGTGACGCGTGCCGCACCGACCACTCGCGCGGCGAGAGCGATCAGCGGAATGTCGTACGCAGGGAACGAGCGGYGCTGCGGGTCGATCAGCACCCGCACCTCTTCCCAGGCCTCTCGGGTCTCGCCGCGGGCGAGCGCGAGTTCGCCGCTCACCACGGCGAGACCGAGCGCGGCCTGCACATCCATCTGCCCCTGCTGCCGGAGGGACCCTCGCCAGCCGCGCAGCAGTCGCTCCGCGAGCGGGCGGTCGCCCGACCACAGCAC
>NZ_JBFUFC010000106.1:0-12577 GCF_056403635.1 Microbacterium sp. P2_F9
AGGCCGCGGCGGGCGGCGCGGCCGCGTAGCCCGCGACCGGCAGCTGGCTCGGGACGCCCGGCCAGTCGGTGCGGTCGGCCAGGAAGCTGTTGCCGGCCCACGGCGCGGCCGGCACGGCCGGGTTCCAGCGGGAGCGATCGAAGGCGTTGATGCCGAGCCAGACGAGGGACAGGAAGAAGTAGAGCACGACCCAGACGGGCCCCTTCTGCAGCTTCAGCCCGACCCGCCACGCTGCCAGCAGGCTGATGGCGGCAGCTGCCAGGTTGAGAATCGTGCTGAGGAAGCCACCGACCCCGGGGATCCAGCCCAGGACGATCGAGCCGCCGATCGCGTAGAGGATCAGCCATGGACTCAGATCGCCCAGCTTGGAGAAGACCATCAGGTTGTACACCGGCACCCAGGCTCGCCAGCCGCCCTGCACGCCGGCCTTCTGGAACACCTTCATGAGGAACCAGGAACCCAGGACGTAGAACACGATCAGGAGCGGCAGGAGGATGACGAAGAAGACGGCCAGCAGCCCGAGGATGGCGGCCAGGCCGCTGCCGTCGTTGTAGTCGGACATATGCGTCCCTTTCCGGAACAGACGGATGTAGCAGACGTCGACGGTGCGGGTGCCCGCCGAGTCACATGCTAGCGATGGACTCCGGCTCGGGACAGGAATTGAGCCGCACACGTCGCCGCGCGTCGCCCGCGGCGGGTGAGCACGGCTCAGGCGAACAGTTCGAGTTCGCCGCCTGCTCCGTCGCGCACCCGCAGTCCGGCGGCATCCATCCACCGCACGAGCGACCCGCGCGAACCGATCCGGGGCCGATCGAGCGCGAGCCGGCGCACCAGCGCGCCCTTGGCATGCTTGTTGAAGTGGTTCAGCGCGCGGACCGCGCCGTCGGCACCGTCCGCGACCACCCGCACGTAGGCCGAGGGCAGCGATGCCGGAAGCGGGCCGAGCGCGACGTACGCCTCGGATCGCAGATCGAGCACGAACGACTCGGATGCCGCGCCTAGCGCCGCCGTGACGGCATCCGCCCACACCCGCGTGAGGGGCGGCAGGCCGGGCAGGGAGACCGCGGCACCAAGCCGGTACGCCGGGATGGGGTCGAGCGCGCCGACGGGGCCGAACGGGGCGGAGTGGATGAGCACATTGCGTCCCACCCACGCCCGGGCCGACGGAGGGAGGGATGCCGCGTCCAGCGCGTCGTAGAGCACCCCGGTGTAGCGGTCGATGGCCGCCATCGTCGGGGCGGCGCGCAGCGCGGCGTTGATCGCGACCTCGCCGCGCTGCGTCGCGCCGAGCTTCAGCACGCGCGACGCCGACGGCTCGTCCGCGGACAGCGCGACGAGCGCGTCGACGACAAGCTCGCGCTGCGGCGCGAGCGACGGCAGGGCAAGCGTCCCCAGCTCGACGGGCCGTCGTCGTCCGCCCGGACGCTTGGTCTCGGACGGCGGCAAGAGGATCAGCATGATGTTTTCTGCACCCGGTTGTTGAGTAGCCCGCGAAGCGGGCGTATCGAAACACACACGGCGAAAGGGCAGGTCCACGCTGCGCGTGAACCTGCCCTTTCGCGAAATCAGGTCAGGAGATCAGGGCTGCGTTCCCGGCCACGATCGACACCTCGTCGTCGGACATCGAGACGAAGCCGTCCTGGGCGTTGGCGATGATCTTGGTGCCGTCGGCCTGGGTGATGCGCACCTGCCCCTCGGCGAGGATCGCAAGCACCGGCTCGTGACCTGCCATGAAGCCGATCTCGCCGATGATCGTCTTTGCGACGACGAGCGTCGCCTCGCCCGACCAGATCTCCGACTCCGCGGAGACCAGGTTGACCTTCAGCGGCATGTCACTCGTCTTCCTTCTGGATCTGAGCCCAGCGCTCTTCGACATCGCCGATGCCGCCGACGTTGAAGAAGGCCTGCTCGGCGACGTGGTCGAAGTCGCCCTTGACGATCGCGTCGAAGGACTCGATCGTCTCCTTGATCGGGACCGTGGAGCCCTCGACGCCGGTGAACTTCTTCGCCATGTAGGTGTTCTGCGAGAGGAACTGCTGGATGCGGCGTGCACGCGACACGACGACCTTGTCCTCTTCGGAGAGCTCGTCGACACCGAGGATGGCGATGATCTCCTGCAGTTCCTTGTTCTTCTGAAGGATCTGCTTGACGGCGGTGGCGACACGGTAGTGGTCGGCGCCGATGTAGCGGGGGTCGAGGATCCGGCTCGTCGACGACAGCGGGTCGACGGCGGGGTACAGGCCCTTCGAGGCGATCTCACGCGAGAGCTCGGTGGTCGCGTCGAGGTGCGCGAACGTCGTGGCCGGTGCCGGGTCGGTGTAGTCGTCGGCGGGGACGTAGATCGCCTGCAGCGAGGTGATCGAGTGACCACGGGTCGAGGTGATGCGCTCCTGGAGCACACCCATCTCGTCGGCGAGGTTCGGCTGGTAGCCCACCGCGGAAGGCATGCGGCCGAGCAGGGTCGAGACCTCGGAGCCGGCCTGCGTGAAGCGGAAGATGTTGTCGATGAACAGCAGCACGTCCTGCTTCTGCACATCGCGGAAGTACTCCGCCATCGTCAGCGCCGACAGCGCGACGCGAAGACGCGTCCCAGGCGGCTCGTCCATCTGGCCGAAGACCAAGGCCGTCTTGTCGAAGACGCCCGCCTCCTCCATCTCCTTGATGAGGTCGTTACCCTCACGGGTGCGCTCGCCGACACCGGCGAACACCGACACGCCACCGTGGTCCTGCGCGACGCGCTGGATCATCTCCTGGATGAGGACGGTCTTGCCGACGCCGGCACCGCCGAACAGGCCGATCTTGCCGCCCTGGACATACGGGGTCAGCAGGTCGATGACCTTGATGCCGGTCTCGAACATCTGGGTCTTCGACTCCAGCTGGTCGAAGTTCGGCGCCTTGCGGTGGATGCCCCAGCGCTCGGTGATCTCGATCTTCTCGCCCGGCTCGGCGTTGAGGATCTCGCCGATGACGTTGAAGACCTTGCCCTTGGTGACGTCTCCGACGGGCACCGTGATCGGGCCGCCGGTGTTGCGCACCTCCTGGCCGCGCACGACGCCGTCGGTCGGCTTCAGCGCGATCGCGCGGACGAGGTCGTCGCCCAGGTGCTGGGCGACCTCGAGCGTGAACTCGGAGGTGACGCCGTCGATCGTGACGGTCGTCTTGAGGGCGTTGTAGATGTCGGGGATCGCGTCGTGGGGGAACTCGATGTCGACGACGGGCCCGGTGACGCGCGCGACACGGCCGACGGGCAGCGTCTCCGTCTTCGCCGCGCTTTCGACGGTGGTGGCGGTGGGAGTCATTGTCTTCGTCTTCTCTTTCGTGTGGTCTTACTTGCTCGACGCGAGCGCGTCGGCGCCGCCGACGATCTCGGCGATCTGCTGCGTGATCTCGGCCTGACGCGCGTTGTTGCGCAGACGCGTGTAGTCCGTGATGAGGTTGTCCGCGTTGTCGCTGGCCGACTTCATCGCCTTCTGGGTCGCGGCGTGCTTGGCCGCCGACGACTGCAGAAGCGCGTTGAAGACGCGGCTCTGGATGTACACGGGCAGGAGTGCGTCCAGGACGACGCTCGCCTCCGGCTCGAATTCGTAGAGCGGGTAGATCTGCGCCGGAGCGGATGCATCGGCTTCGACGACCTCGAGGGGCAGCAGTCGCACAGTCTCGGGCGTCTGCGTCATCATGCTGACGAAGCGGTTGTAGACGAGGTTGATCTCATCCACCCCGCCGGCGTCGCCGCCGCGGTCGTAGGCGTCCAGCAGGACACCGGCGATCTCCTCGGCCGTGTGGAAGTGCGGCGTGTCGGTGTCGCCCACCCACTCCCCCGCGTTCGGCAGGCGCCGGAACTGGAAGTACCCGACGGCCTTGCGACCGACCAGGTAGAACACCGGCTCCTTGCCCTGCGTGCGCAGGAGTTCGGCGAGCTGCAGCGCCTCTCGCAGGATCTGCGAGTTGAACGCCCCGGCGAGTCCGCGGTCGGATGCGAAGATCACCACCGCCGATCGGCGGATGACAGCGCGCTCCTGGGTCAGCGGGTGGTCGACATTGCCGTGCGTCGCCACAGCTGCGACGGCGCGCGTGACGGCGCGCGCGAACGGAGCCGAGGCGCGCACGCGCGCCATCGCCTTCTGGATGCGCGAAGCCGCGATGAGCTCCATCGCCTTCGTGATCTTCTTGGTCGTCTGAGCAGATGCGATCTTCTGCTTATAGACCCGCAGTTGTGCGCCCATGGTCTTTGTCCCGGTGCGCCGTTAGCGGCGGCCCTTGACGATCTTCTCCTGGTTGACGTCCGTCGCGGTCGCCGCCTCGAACTCCTCGTGGCCGGGCTTGTCGATCGCCTGCCCGCCCTTGCCGGACTGGAACTCGAGGATGAACGCGTCGGTCACCTTCTCCAGCTCGGCGGCGGTGTCGTCGTCGAGCACGTTGGTGTCGCGCAGGGTGTCGAGGATCTTGGTGCTGCGACGCAGGTAGTCCAGCAGTTCGCGCTCGAAGCGCAGGACGTCCTCGATCGGCATCGTGTCGAGCTTGCCCTTGGTGCCGGCCCAGATCGAGACGACCTGCTCCTCGACGGGGTAGGGCGAGTACTGCGGCTGCTTGAGCAGCTCGGTCAGGCGGGCGCCACGCGCGAGCTGACGACGGGATGCGGCATCCAGGTCGCTCGCGAACATCGCGAACGCCTCGAGTGAGCGGTACTGGGCGAGCTCGAGCTTGAGCGTGCCGGAAACCTTCTTGATCGACTTCACCTGCGCGTCGCCGCCGACGCGGGACACCGAGATGCCGACGTCGACTGCGGGGCGCTGGTTGGCGTTGAACAGATCGGACTGCAGGAAGATCTGGCCGTCGGTGATCGAGATCACGTTGGTCGGGATGTAGGCAGAGACGTCGTTCGCCTTCGTCTCGATGATCGGGAGACCCGTCATCGAACCGGCACCGAGCTCATCCGAGAGCTTCGCGCAGCGCTCCAGCAGACGGGAGTGCAGGTAGAACACGTCACCGGGGTACGCCTCGCGGCCCGGCGGGCGGCGCAGCAGGAGCGAGACGGCGCGGTAGGCCTCGGCCTGCTTCGACAGGTCGTCGAAGATGATCAGGACGTGCTTGCCCTCGTACATCCAGTGCTGGCCGATCGCGGAGCCCGTGTAGGGCGCGAGGTACTTGAAGCCGGCGGGGTCGGATGCCGGAGCCGCGACGATGGTCGTGTACTCCATGGCTCCGGCGTCCTCGAGCGCGCCGCGCACCGAGGCGATCGTCGAGCCCTTCTGGCCGATGGCGACGTAGATGCAGCGCACCTGCTTGGTGGTGTCGCCGGACTCCCAGTTCGCCTTCTGGTTGATGATCGTGTCGATCGCGATGGCGGTCTTGCCCGTCTGGCGGTCGCCGATGATCAGCTGGCGCTGGCCGCGGCCGATCGGGATCATGGCGTCGATCGCCTTGATGCCGGTCTGCATCGGCTCGTGCACGCTCTTGCGCTGCATGACGCCGGGCGCCTGGAGCTCGAGCGCACGGCGTCCGTCGGTCGCGATCTGGCCGAGACCGTCGATCGGGTTGCCGAGCGGGTCGACGACACGACCCAGGTAGCCGTCGCCGACCGGAACCGAAAGCACCTCGCCGGTGCGGGTGACCTGCTGGCCGGCCTGGACGCCGGAGAACTCGCCCAGGATGACGACGCCGATCTGGTGCTCGTCGAGGTTGAGCGCGAGGCCGGACGTGCCGTCGCTGAACGTCACGAGCTCGTTCGCCATGACACCCGGAAGGCCCTCGACGTGCGCGATGCCGTCGGCAGCGTCCACGACGGTGCCGACCTCGTTCGCCGCGGAGCCGCTGGGCTCGTAGGCGGCGACGAAGTCCTTCAGCGCGTCACGGATGACGTCGGGGCTGATAGTGAGTTCTGCCATTGTCTTCCTTCGTTCGGTGGGGACGAGGCCCCAATCCTCCGCCCGGTGAGGGGCGGGAAATCTGTGTTATCCGGCCAGCCGCTTGCGCAGGTCGGAGATGCGGGACGAGACGCTCGCGTCGATCACGTCGTCGGCGATCTGCACGCGCACTCCGCCGATCACCGCGGGATCGACGACGGCGTTCAGTGACACGTCTGCGCCATAGCGCTGCGACAGCGCCGCGGTGAGACGTTCCGTCTGTGCGTCGCTCAGCGGAACCGCCGAGACGACAGTGGCGACGGCGCGCCCGCGCTGGTCGGCGACGAGCGACATCGCGCGATCCAGCAGCTGGCGGATGCGACGCTCCCGCGGCTGCCGGGCGAGCGACGAGACGATCACGATGGTGGGCTCGCTGGCGCGGCCCTTCAGCAGCGTCTCGATGAGCACCGCCTTGGCCGAATCGTCGCCGAGCCGGGCGCCGAGCGCGAGCTCGAGCTCAGGGTTCGCCGCGACGGTGCGCGAGAAGCGGAACAGCTCCCCCTCGACATCCGCCGTGGCGTCCGAGCGAGCCGCGGCACGCACCGCGAGCTCTTCGATCCCGTCGACCAGGTCGGAGGACGATGACCACCGCTGCGCGACAGCCGTCGTCAGCAGCGCGACCGACACGGGCCGGAAGGCGGTGCCGAAGACGTCGGCGATCACCTTGGCCCGCGCGTCCGCAGAAGCTGAGGAGTCGGCCAGCGCACCGCCCAGCTGCGGCGAATCCGCCACGGCGCGCGCCGCGGCGAACAGCTCGCGGGACACGTCGAGGTCGATGCCCGAGGCTGCGTCGAGCGCCGCCTTCGTCGCGGCCTCGGCCTGAGTGGTGGCACTGCCCATTACTTCGATGCCTTCCCGGCTGTCTCGGACTCTTCGAGTTCGGCGAGGAAGCGGTCGACAACGCCCTGAGCCCGCGTGTCGTCCGACAGCGACTCCCCGATGACGCCACCGGCGAGGTCGATCGCAAGAGTGCCCACCTCGCTGCGCAGCGAGACGAGCGCGGCCTGGCGCTCGGCCTCGATCTGCGCGTGCGCGGATGCGGTCAGTCGCGCGGCCTCGGCGGTCGCGGTCTCCTTCGCCTCGGCGAGAATCTGCTTGCCGTCGTCGCGGGCGGCATCGCGGATCTCCCCGGCCTCCTTGCGAGCGTCGGAAAGCTGCGCGGTGTACTCCGCGAGAGCAGCCTCTGCCCGGCGCTGAGCGTCATCCGCCTTGGCGATGTTGCCTTCGATGGCAGCGCTGCGCTCGTCGAGCATCTTCTTCAGCCGCGGGAGGGCGACCCTCCAGAAGATGAAGAGGATGATGATGAAGCACACCGACGACCACACGATGTCGTACCACGCCGGGAGAAGCGGGTTGGGCGCTTCCTCCGTTTCGGCGGCGAGCGTGACAAGAGCGTTCAGCATCCTGTCTCCTTACGTCGAAGTGGTGGGATCAGTAGCCGAAGATGAAGGCGGTGGCGATGCCGATGAAGGCGAGCGCCTCGGTGAAGGCGATACCGATCCACATCAGCACCTGCAGGCGGCCGGCGAGCTCGGGCTGGCGAGCCACACCCTCGATCGTCTTGCCCACGACGATGCCCACGCCGATGGCCGGGCCGATCGCTGCGAGGCCGTAGCCGACAGTCGCGATGCTGCCGGAGACCTCGGCGAGAACCGTAGTTGCGTCCACGAGTTGGTTTTCCTTTCGGTTACGGGTGGCTGTGCCGACCCGGGATCAGTGCTCTTCCGCCACCGCGAGCTGGATGTAGACCGCGGTGAGGAGGGCGAAGACATATGCCTGGAGGACGGCCACCAGGATTTCGAACAGTGTGAAGGCGAAGCCGAACGCGAGGCTGCCGGCCGCGAGGATCGACCACCAGCCGCCCATCGTCAGCAGGAAGAACGACGTCGCGGAGAAGAACAGCACGAGCAGCAGGTGGCCGACCATCATGTTCATGAGGAGTCGCAGCGTCAGCGTGACCGGCCGGATGATGAACGTCGAGATGAACTCGATCGGCGTCACGATGATGTAGATCGGCCATGGCACGCCGGTCGGGAAGAGCGCGTTCTTGAAGAAGTTCTTCGGGCTCTTCTTGACACCGGCGTAGATGAACGTGACGTAGCTGACGACTGCCAGCGTGAGCGGCACCGCGACGATGGCCGTTCCCGCGATGTTCAGGAACGGGATGATTCCCGTCAGATTCATGAACAGGATCATGAAGAACATCGTGGTGAGGATCGGCAGGAAGCGGTCGCCGTCCTTCTTGCCGAGCAGGTCATGCGCGATGTTGGTCCGGACGAAGCCGAGGCCCATCTCGATCAGGCTCTGGAAGCGGCCCGGGATCACCGTCATGCGGCGGGTGCCGAGCCAGAAGACGATCACGAGGACGATGGTCGCCAGCATCTGGATCAGGCTGATGCGGGTGACCGGAACGCCGAGGAACTCGGTCAGAATCGGCGGGAAGAACTCGTCGATCGAGGGACCGTGGAATTCACCCCCGTCTTCGGCGGTGTGGGCGATCAGTGTCGCAGCTAGGGTAAACAGCGCTGGCTCCAGCTTCGGGGCAACGGAAGAATCCGTCGCGACGATGGTAGGTGAACGCCACACCACAAGCGCTCAATAGGGCTAGCGGGCGGGCCTGCACAACACTACCAAACTCAGGAGGTTCCCAAGTCCTCCCCAGGCTTCTCGGAGCCTCGGTCATCGATTCGATCACCCTCATCGGGGTCTGTCGGCAGCGTGATGTCACCCACATGCGGCACCCGCATGCGGGTGAGGACGACGACGTCGACCACCAGGGATGCCAGCACGCTCACCACCACGGCGACGAAGAACACCGTCGGATCGAGCCAGGGCTGACCGCGCAGCAGCAGCAGCGCGACGATGAAGACGATGAATTTCAGGATCCAGCCGCCGAGCACGATCCCGAAGAAGATCGGCACGTAGAGGTCGTCGCCGTACCAGCGGTTGGCGATCAGGATGCTGAGCGCGGTGATCGCGAGGAAGACCGCCGCGATCAGCACCCCGAGCAGTGCGCTCCATAGACCAGTGGTGCCGGCGACCAGGAACCCGATGACGGCCGCTGCGACCGCGAGGACCGCGGTCACCCCGGCTGACCAGACCAGCGTCGTCCGCAGGATCGGCGTGCTCGAGACGGGGTTCGGGCTCATATGACGGGCTCCAACTCGGTGCGGGTCCTCGCGCGACGCGCGGGCGGAAGGGTCACGACCAGGCAGGCGGCGAGGCCGATCAGCAGGTACAGGATCCCGGGCAGGTACAGCCCGGGCCATCCCGCCGTCGTGCCGATGTACATCAGCAGCACGCCGAGCCCGACGATGGCGGTCCACGCGTAGAAGACCAGCACGGCGTCGCGGTCGGTGTGCCCCATGTCCAGCATGCGGTGGTGCAGGTGCTTGCGGTCGGGGGCGAACGGCGACTTCCCGGCCTGCATGCGGCGGATGACCGCCATGCCGAAGTCCAGCAGCGGCAGCAGCACCACCACGACCGGCAGCAGGATCGGGATGAACGCACCCAGCAGCTGCGATCGCCCGAAGTCGTTCGGGTCGAGCACGGCGGGATCGAGCTGGCCGGTGATCGCGATGGCGGAGCAGGCCATGAGCAGCCCGACCATGAGAGCCCCGGCATCCCCCATGAACAGCTTCGCCGGGCTCCAGTTCAGCGGCAGGAATCCGGCACACGATCCGATCAGCACCGCGGCGATGAAGGTCGCCAGCGAGAAGTTGTTCGTCGTGAAATCGCGCAGCAGCAGGTACGAGTAGGCGAAGAACACGGCGTTGGCGATGAGGCACACCCCGGCGACCAGCCCATCGAGACCGTCGATGAAGTTCACCGCGTTCATCACGATCACGATGGCGAAGACCGTCAGGACGAAGCTCACCCAGCTCGAGCCGACCATCAGGCCGCCGATCGGGAGCGACAGGATCTGCAGCTTGCCGACCCACGCGATGATGCCCGCGGCGAGGAACTGCGCGCCGAGCTTGACGGTCCAGTCGAGGTCCCAGAGATCGTCGGCGACACCCACCAGGACGATGATCAGCGTCGCGAGCAGGATCGCGAGGATCGGCTGCGGGTCGACCCAGAAGATCGCGAAGAAGTCGTTCTGCGACGACACCAGGACGGCCGCGACCACGCCGAGGAACATCGCGATCCCGCCGAGGCGCGGGGTGGGCGTCTTGTGGACGTCTCGTTCGCGGATGCCGGGATAGAGCTTGTACTTCGTGCTCAGCCGCCAGACCACCCAGGCAAGGACGAACGTGACGGTCGCCGTGAAGAGGATCGTGAAGACGTACTGCTTCACTGCGGGCCGCCGGACGGCGGGTCGGAGTCCGGCGACTCGGGCTGGTCGTCGGATTCGAGGAGATCGCCGAGCACCTCCCGAAGCCGTTCGCGACTGACGGCGCCGTCGCGCAGGATGCGGATGCGGGGGCTCGTCCCGCCGACCAGCGTCGTCGCGTCGATGATGGTCGAGGCCACTCCGGTCGCCGATGTGCCGGCGTCGAGGTACACCGCGACGCTGTCGCCGAGCATGTCGCGCGCCTCCTGGGCGCGCACGGCCGCGGACTGACCGGTCAGGTTGGCGCTGGACACCGCGAGCGGGCCGGTCTCTTCGAGCAGTTCGAGGGCGATCCGGTCGGCGGGCATCCGCACGGCGACGGTGCCGTGGGTGTCGCCCAGGTCCCAGGCCAGCGACGGCTGGGCGGGCAGCACGATGGTGAGGCCCCCCGGCCAGAATGCCTCGACGAGCCGCTCCACGGGCTCGGGCACCTCCGCGACCAGCGCGCGCAGGGTCGCGAGGCCTGCGACGAGCACGGGCGGCGGCGACTGGCGCCCACGCCCCTTCGCATCGAGCAGCGCCTGCACGGCGCGGGCGTTGAAGGCGTCGGCGGCGATGCCGTAGACGGTGTCGGTGGGGAGGACCACGAGCTCGCCCCGGCCGATCGCCTGGCGGGCCTGGCGCATGCCGGGGAGGAGCTGAGTCTCGTCGCGGCAGTCGAAGACGGAGGACATGTCGTGCCCAGTGTACGTGCGCGGGCTCTGCGGACCCGAACCGCTCACGGACGCAGTGCGGTCGTGGCGCGGTCGCGCATGGTCAGGTCGGGATGCGTGGCGGGCGCGCGCCAGCCATCGGCCGCGAGGATGCCGCGAATGGCCTCGCCCTGCCACTCGCCGTGCTCGATCACGATCGATCCGCCCGGGTGGGCCAGTCTCAGCCCGACCCGGCTGAGCACGCGCACGACGTCCAGGCCGTCCTCGCCGCCGTACAGCGCCGCCGGCGGATCGAACAGGCGAACCTCCGGGTCGCGCGGGATCGCGGCATCCGGAACATACGGAGGGTTGGACACGACGACCGAGACCGACCCGTCGAGGTCGCCGAACGCGTGCTCGAGGTCGACGAAGGCCAGGCGGGCGTTGTCGACGCCGACGAGCTCGAAGTTCTCCTTCGCCCAGACGAACGCCTCGACCGAGTTCTCGGCCGCGAACACGCGGGAGTGCGGCACCTCGGAGGCGAGCGCGAGGGCGAGGGCGCCGCTGCCGGTGCCGAGATCGACCGCGATCGGGGAGGCGGATGCCACGGCCCGCAGCGCGTCGATGGCCAGCTGCGCGACCATCTCGGTCTCGGGCCGCGGCACGAACACGCCGGGGCCGACGCGCAGCTCGAGGTGGCGGAACGGGGCGGTGCCGGTGATGTGCTGCAGGGGCTCGCGGGTCACACGGCGGGTAACGAGCCGCTCGATGCGCTCAGCCTGCGCCGCCGGGATCGCATCGCCGCGGATCACCGCGGCCTGCACCGCACCGCGAGGCAGCCCGAGGACGTGGCCGGCGAGCAGCTCGGCGTCCACGACCGGATCCAGGACTCCCGCCTGGGCGAGGCGGGACGACGAATCGCGCAGGACGTCGGAGAGGGCGCGGGGCGGAGCAGAGAGTTCAGGCATGACCGATCAAGCCTAAGCGGCGCGGCTCGCCGCATCGCCTCGCGAATGTGACGGCACCCGTCACATTCGGTCCCGGTCTGAGGCCCCTCCCCTAGGCTTGAGCGGTCTACCCGATCTGCGCGAAAGGCCCCGCAAAATGCCCGGTATCCACTCCGATATCACCTCTGCCTTCGGCAACACCCCTCTGGTGCGCCTCAACCGCGTGGCGGAGGGAGTGGAAGGCAACATCCTGGCGAAGCTCGAGTTCTACAACCCCGCCTCCAGCGTCAAGGACCGCCTCGGCATCGCCATCGTCGACGCCGCAGAGGCGTCAGGCGAACTGCAGCCCGGCGGCACCATCGTCGAGGCGACGAGCGGCAACACCGGCATCGCGCTCGCGATGGTCGGCGCGGCCCGCGGTTACCGGGTCATCCTCGCGATGCCGTCGTCGATGTCCGTCGAGCGCCGATTGCTGCTGAAGGCCTACGGTGCAGAACTCGTCCTCACCGACCCGGCCGGGGGCATGAAGGGCGCGGTCGCGAAGGCCGAGGAGATCGCTGCCGAGACTCCGGGCGCCGTGCTCGCCAAGCAGTTCGCGAACGAGGCGAACCCGCGCATCCACCGCGAGACCACCGCCGAGGAGATCATCCGCGACACCGACGGGCAGGTCGACTACTTCGTCGCCGGCATCGGCACGGGCGGCACGATCACCGGCGTCGGCCAGGTCCTGAAGGAGCGCGTCCCCGGCGCGAAGGTCATCGC
>NZ_JBFUFC010000107.1:0-12505 GCF_056403635.1 Microbacterium sp. P2_F9
GAGCGGATGCCCCGGCGGCGAGCACCGCGATGGCCGCCGTGAGGGCGAGCCGGGGCAGGAACGGCTCGACGGCCCCGGCCGCCGGCGCGGGCGGTGCGGACTCCGGAGGCGGCTCGGGTGAGTCGATCCGCGCCGTCGAACCAGCGCCGCCGGGCGTCAGCAGCCCGACCAGCGCCGTCCGCCGATCCTCGTCCAGCGCCCCGGCCTCGGCCGGCAAGGCCATCGGACCGACCGGGAACAGCGGCGGCGCGGCCGGGGCGGAGCGTGGGGCGGGGGGTCGCACCGTGGCGGCGAACCGCGAACGGGCGATCCACCCAGCGAGGGCGCCGACGCCGATCGGCAGCAGCGCCAGCAGCAGGAGCCAGGTCGTCGTGGACTCCGGGACCGCCCCGAGCACCGGCACGCCGGGCAGCACGCCCACCTGGGTGCCGGCGGGCGAGACCGCGGTGCCCGCTCCCAGCGCGAACCCCGGTCCCGCGACGAAGGAGAGCCCCCACACCACGAAGGTCGGCAGGTACGCGAACTGGGTGACGGTGACGACGATCGCGCCGAGCAGGTCGAAGTTGCCGGCCTGGTAGAGCGCCACGATCTGGCCGGCTCCGATCAGCACGGCGACACCCAGTGCGAGGGCGCCGAGGCCGATCAGCCCGGCGATGGCCGCCGCCGCGGCGCGCACGGTGATCCCCGGCACGGGTGCCCATCCGCCGGGCAGCGCCTCGGAGCGGTCGCGCAGCCGGGCGATCAGGCCCCGTCCCGCGTCGCGCCATTCGGTCACGACGGCGCCTAGCAGTGCGGGCACCGCGAACAGCAGGGCGGGAAACAGCACCGCCTGCCAGAGCTGCGCCTCGGCCACCGCCGTGTGCGAGGTCAGCGCGACCAGCGTTCCCAGGGCGGTGAAGGCCACGCTGCCGGTCACGACACCGGTGATCCAGGCATCCGCACTCGACGCACGTGCGCCGGAGCGCGCCGCGAAGATCGCGGTGAAGGTGGCGAAGGCGAGCGGCGCGAGTGAGACGGGGAACGAGCCCGCCGAAGGGTCGATGCCGGTCGCGGCGAGATACTCCCCGGGCAGGGTGACGTGCATCGGCACCAGATGCCCGAACTGCCAGATCTTCGCCCCGGTCGGCCACAGCGCACCCCAGTCGGCCCCGTCGCCGAGTCCGAACACCCACAGCAGGGTGAGCGGCGCGAGGGTCGCCGCAAGACCCGCGGCGGCCGCGATGGCGGCGTCGAACGCGGCGAGTAGGGCGACGGTCAGTCGGTGCATGCCTCATCGACCCTACCCAGGGGCATCGCGGGCTCTTCGCGGGCGCGCCCGCAGGCCCCGGCTGAGGGATTCCTGGGAGTCTGCCCTAGAGTCTTCCGCGGAGGTCACCGATGAGCACAGCGCCCGCACCAACCACAGAGCCCACCGAGCCGACCGAGCCGAAGAACGGCTTGGATCGGTTCTTCGAGATCACCCGCCGGGGTTCGACGGTCGGCGCCGAGGTCCGCGGTGGCCTCGTGACGTTCGTGACGATGGCCTACATCGTCATCCTGAACCCGATCATTCTGTCGGGCGGGACCGATGTCGCGGGCAACAGCCTCGCCTTCCCCGCGGTCGCCGCCGTCACGGCGCTGACGGCCGGCGTGATGACGGTGCTGTTCGGCCTCGTCACCCGCCTGCCCTTCGCGTTCGCCGCGGGACTGGGGATCAATTCGTTCCTCGCGTTCTCCGTCGTCGGTGACGTGACCTGGCCCGAGGCGATGGGGCTCGTCGTCATCAACGGGCTCATCATCGTCATCCTCGCCGCCACCGGGCTGCGCCGCATGATCTTCACCGCTGTGCCGATCCAGCTGAAGCTCGCGATCACGGTCGGCATCGGCCTGTTCATCGCGTTCATCGGCTTCGTCGATGCAGGCTTCGTAACCTCGACGGGCCAGGCATCACCGCCCGTCGGACTCGGGGTCGCCGGCTCGGTCGCGACCGTGCCGACGCTCATCTTCGTCATCACGCTCCTGCTCACCGGCGTCCTCGTGGCGCGCAAGGTCAAGGGCGGCATCCTGATCGGCCTCGTCACCGGCACGGTCATCGCCGTCATCGTCGAGGCGATCTGGCACCTGGGCGGAAAGGCACCCGACGGCAGCAACCCCGGCGGATGGGGCCTGAGCGTGCCCGAGCTGCCCTCGTCGCTCGTGGAGATGCCCGACCTGTCGCTGATCGGCCAGGTCTCGTTCGGCTCGTTCGAACGAATCGGCGTGCTCGCCGCGCTGATGCTCGTGTTCACGCTGGTGTTCACGAACTTCTTCGACGCGATGGGCACCATGACGGGCCTCTCCAAGGAGGCCGGACTGGCGGACGAGAAGGGCGACTTCCCCCGCATCAAGTCCGCGCTCATCGTCGAGGGCGTCGGCGCGGTCGCGGGCGGCTACGCCTCGGCCTCGTCGAACACGGTCTTCATCGAGTCCGGCGCCGGCATCGGCGAGGGCGCGCGCACGGGTCTCGCGAACGTCGTGACCGGCCTGCTGTTCCTCGTCGCGATGTTCTTCACGCCGCTCGTGTATGTCGTCCCCTCCGAGGTGGCCGCCGCGGCGCTCGTGATCGTCGGTGCGCTGATGATGTCGCAGATCCGATTCATCGACTTCACGGAGTTCTCGGTGCTGCTGCCCGTCTTCCTCGCGATCACCGTGATGCCGCTGACCTACTCGATCGCCAACGGCATCGGCGCGGGCTTCATCTCCTGGGTGATCATCCGGTCGCTGTCGGGCAAGGCCAAGGAGATCAGCCCCCTGCTGTGGATCGTCGCGGCCGGCTTCCTGATCTACTTCGCCCGCGGCCCCGTCGAGACGCTGCTCGCCGGCTGACGCACGGACGAGAGACGGGATGCCGCGGCCGCGGCATCCCGTCTTCTCATTCCTCTATCGGCTCCAGCAGGAACACCGCGATGAGGCGATCGGTCTTGGACTGGTAGCTGTCGTAGTCGGGCCACACCGCGGTGGCGCGCACCCACCACTCCGCACGCTCATCGCCGGACAGCTCGCGCGCGAGGTAGTCGCGCTTGACCGCGCCGTCCTGCAGTTCGACGTGCGCGTTCTTGCGGACGTTCCAGTACCAGGCCGGGGGGTCGGGATGGCCGCCCTTCGAGGCGACGACGAGGTAGCGCCCCTCATGCTCGACGCGCATGAGGGCGGTCTTGCGCAGCCCGCCGCTCTTCGCGCCGACGCTCGTCAGCACGATGATCGGCACACCGCGGAGCAGGTTCGCCTCCGCGCCTTCGGTTGCTTCGAACTTCTCGGCCTGTTTGCGTGCCCAGTCGGACGTGGACGGTTTGTACTCTCCGGTCAGCGGCATGATTTCACCCTAACGTGGGGCCGCACGACCGAGCCGATACGCTGAACGCTCCGTAACGTCCCGCCGATTCGTCGTCGCAGCAGAGGAGCCCGCATGCCCAACATCAGGGTCGAACTACTGCCTGGCCGGTCGGTCGAGCAGCGCCGGCGCTTCGCCGAGGAGGTCACGCGCTCCGCCGTCGAGGTGCTCGGCGCCCGGCAGCAGGACGTCCGGATCATGTTCGAGGAGGTCGCCGCCGACTTCGTCGCGAACGGCGGCGTCCTCGCGAGCGAAGACGCGTCGCGCAGCGCGGTGACCGAGCGCTGGGGCTGACTTCCTCGAGCCGACATTCGAAAGCGGATGCCGCAGCCGAAGCTGCGGCATCCGCCTTTGAAAATCGGTCCCTGCGCCGAGGAATCGGTCCCTGAGCCGAGGAATCGGTCCCTGAGCCTGTCGAAGGGCTAGAGGCCTGCGATGATCTCGCGCATGAGAGCGGCGGTCTCGGACGGCGTCTTGCCGACCTTGACGCCGGCAGCCTCGAGGGCTTCCTTCTTGGCCTGAGCGGTGCCCGCGGAGCCGGAGACGATCGCGCCGGCGTGGCCCATCGTCTTGCCCTCGGGGGCGGTGAAGCCCGCGACGTAGCCGACAACAGGCTTGGTGACGTTGGCCTTGATGAAGTCCGCGGCCCGCTCCTCGGCGTCGCCGCCGATCTCGCCGATCATGACGATCGCCTTGGTCTCGGGGTCGGCTTCGAACGCGGCAAGCGCATCGATGTGCGTCGTGCCGATGATCGGGTCGCCGCCGATGCCGATGGCCGTCGAGAAGCCGATCTCGCGCAGCTCGTACATCATCTGGTACGTCAGGGTGCCGGACTTCGAGACCAG
The DNA here is from genome assembly GCF_056403635.1 of Microbacterium sp. P2_F9. Taxonomy (NCBI): domain Bacteria; kingdom Bacillati; phylum Actinomycetota; class Actinomycetes; order Micrococcales; family Microbacteriaceae; genus Microbacterium; species Microbacterium sp. P2_F9. Next base: position 4,195 of record NZ_JBFUFC010000107.1, read on the forward strand.
GCCGATCGGGCCCTTTCCGGTGATGTTCGCCGGCGTGATGCCGACGAGCGACTCGCCCGGGGTGATGATGCCGGGGCAGTTCGGCCCGATGATGCGGGTCGTGTTGCCCTTCGACTGCGCGTAGGCCCAGGCATCGGCCGTGTCGCCGATCGGCACGCCCTCGGTGATCACGACGAGCAGCGGGATCTCGGCGTCGATGGCCTCGATCATCGCGTTCTTCGTGAAGGCCGGGGGCACGAACGCGATCGAGACGTCCGCACCGGTCGCGGCGATGGCCTCGGCCACGGACGCGAACACGGGCAGCTCGACGGCGGAGCCCGCGGCATCCGTGTGCAGCACCGTGGTGCCCGCCTTGCGGGCGTTCACGCCGCCGACGACCTGGGTGCCGGCCTTGAGCATCAGCGCGGTGTGCTTGGTGCCTTCGCCGCCGGTGATGCCCTGGACGATGACCTTGGAGTCCTTATTGAGGAAGATCGACATGTCTGCTTTGGTCCTTATGCGTTCGCGAGCTCGGCGGCCTTGTCGGCGCCTTCGTCCATGGTTTCGGCGAGGGTGACGAGCGGGTGGTTCGCGTCGCGGAGGATCGCGCGCCCCTCCTCGACCTTGTTGCCGTCGAGCCGCACGACGAGCGGCTTGGTCGCGGTCGCGCCCAGCTCGGCGAGGGCACCCACGATGCCCTTGGCGACGGCGTCGCACGCCGTGATGCCGCCGAAGACGTTGACGAACACGCTCTTGACCTGCGGGTCGCCGAGGATGACGTCCAGGCCCGCGGCCATGACCTCAGCCGAGGCGCCGCCGCCGATGTCGAGGAAGTTCGCCGGCTTGACGCCGCCGTGGTTCTCGCCCGCGTAGGCGACGACGTCGAGGRTCGACATCACGAGACCCGCGCCGTTGCCGATGACTCCGACCTCGCCGTCGAGCTTGACGTAGTTGAGGTCGTTCTGCTTGGCCTTGGCCTCGAGCGGGTCCGCGGCATCCTTGTCTTCGAGCAGCGCGTGGCCGGCGTGACGGAACTCCGCGTTCTCGTCGAGCGACACCTTGCCGTCGAGGGCGATGATCTCGCCATCCTCCGAGAGGATCAGCGGGTTGACCTCGACGAGCGTCRCGTCCTCGCCGGTGTAGACGGCATAGAGCTTGACGAACACATCCGCGACCTTGGGCGCGAGCTCGTCGTCGAAGCCGCCGGCCTTGGCGATCTCGAGGGCCTTGGCCTGGTCGATGCCGGTGAGCGGGTCGACCTGGATGCGCGCGAGCGCCTCCGGCTTCTCGACCGCGAGCTGCTCGATCTCCATGCCGCCCTCGACCGAGCAGAGGCTCAGGTAGGAGCGGTTCGCACGGTCCAGCAGCACCGAGAAGTAGAACTCCTTGGCGATGCGCGCGCCGCCGGCGACCATGACGCGCTTGACGATGTGGCCCTTGATGTCGAGGCCGAAGATGGCCTTCGCCGCCTCGTAGGCCTCATCGGGGGTCTTGGCCACCTTTACGCCGCCGGCTTTGCCGCGGCCTCCGGCCTTGACCTGCGCCTTGACGACGACGACGCCGCCCAGCTTCTCGGCGGCCGCCCTCACCTCTTCCGGCGTGTCCGCGACGATGCCGGGGAGCACCGGCACCTCGTACTTCTCGAAAAGGTCTCGTGCCTGGTACTCGTACAGATCCACGTGTGCATTCCTCCGCTGGGGCGAACGTGAGGGGGTGACGAGGGCCTGACGCCCTCAGGGAAGGCCGAAGTTGTCTCGATATCGAGAGAGATCGACCGATTTACCAGCCTACTACCGTCGATCAGGGGCTCTGTCCGCCCACTGGCGCCGGGCCGGGCCCGCATTAGGCTCACGGCATGAGCGACACCGCCACCGCCACCGAACCCCGCCGCGCCGTCGTAGCCGCGGCTCTCGAGCTGTTCGCGACACAGGGGTTCGAGGCGACATCCGTCGAGCAGATCGCCCAGGCCGCGGGCATCTCGCGCTCGACGTTCTTCCGGCAGTTCGGCGGCAAGGACGACGTCGTCTTCGCCGATCACGAGCTGCTGCTGGCCGAGCTGCGCACGCAGCTGTCGCGGCCCCATGACAACCCATGGGTGGCCGTGTGCGAGGCATCCGTCTGGGTGTACCGGCAGTTCACGGCGGATCCCGAGCTCGCCCGACGCCGCTACGCGGTGGTGCGCGAGGTGCCGGTGCTGCGCGAGCGCGAGATCGTCACGGTGTTCCGCTACGAGCGACTGTTCGACGACTATCTGCGCGGCGCTCTGCCCGGACTGGATCCGCTCGACGCGGTGGGCTTCGCCGCCCTCGTGACCGCCGTGCACAACCACGTGCTGCGCCAGCTGCTGCGCGGCACCAAGCGCGTGCCCGTCTCGGTGCTGCGTCACGCCCTCGACGATGTGCTGCGCCGGTTCGGCGTGCACCCCGACGGCGACGCGGCTGCCGAAGACGACCTCGTCGTGGCCGTCTTTCCGCGACGGATGCCGGCGGCCGAGGTCACTCGTCGCCTCAGCGAGCAGCTCGGCTGAGCGCAGGATCTCGCGTGCAGATCATCGGTGCCGTCCTGGAGCGGACGGACGCCCCCACGCCGTTCGCCGCGTCTCGACCGTTCACGGTCGGCGCGCTCGAGCTGGATCCACCCTCGGCGGGTGAGCTGCTCGTGCGCATCGAGGCGGCGGGCGTCTGCCACTCCGACCTCAGCGTCGTCGACGGCAGCCGCGAGCGCCCGACACCCATGCTCCTCGGTCATGAGGCCGCGGGCATCGTGGAGCGGGTCGGCGACGGCGTGACGGATGTCGCACCCGGCGACCGGGTCGTCATGACCTTCCTCCCCCGCTGCGGGCACTGCGCGGGCTGCCGCACCGACGGGCGACTGCCGTGCGAGGTCGGCACCGCCGCCAACAACGCGGGCACCCTGGTGGGCGGTGGCATCCGTCTGCATCGGACGGATGCCGCGGGCGCCGTTCAGGACGTGCACCATCACCTCGGCGTGAGCGCCTTCGCGTCGCACGCGGTCGTCAGCCGCACGTCGGTCGTGCCGGTCGCCGCGGACGTGCCGCCCGAGATCGCCGCGCTGCTCGGCTGCGCTGTGCTGACCGGCGGCGGAGCCGTCATCAACGCCGGCCGCCCCGACCCCGGAGCGCGGGTCATCGTGGTGGGCCTCGGCGGCGTCGGGATGGCGGCGCTGCTGGTCGCGGTGGCGCTCGGCCACGAGGTCATCGGCGTCGACGCCGTCCCCGCGAAGCTCGAGCTCGCCCTGCAACTCGGCGCGGCCGACGCCTTCGAGCCTGCGGGGGCGGCTGAGCGCGGCATCCGTGCTCCCGTCGTGATCGAGGCGGCGGGATCGGCGCGCGCGTTCGAGACGGCGCTCGACCTCACGGCGGCCGGCGGCACAACCGTCACGGTCGGGCTGCCCGCGCCGGACGCGCGTGCCAGCGTGTCGCCCCTCCGGCTGACCGCCGAGGCACGCACCGTCGTCGGCAGCTACCTGGGGTCGGCGGTGCCGAGTCGCGACATCCCGCGCTACGTCGACCTGTGGCGCGCCGGCCGCCTGCCGCTGGAGCGACTGGTCTCATCGCGGATCCCGCTCGAGCGCATCGACGAGGCCATGGACCGGCTCGCCGGCGGCGGCGAGCTGCGCCAGCTCATCACGTTCTGAGGAGAGCTCTGTGCCCGACTACCCCGTGCGCGTCCCGTTCGGCACCCGCTGGAACGACAACGACCAGTACGGCCACCTCAACAACGCCGTCTACTACGAGGCGATGGACACCGCCGTCAACACCTGGATGATCCGACACGCGGGTCTCGACCCGCTCGGCGACGCCCCGATCGCCCTGTGCGTGGCCTCCTCCTGCGAGTTCCAGGCGTCGGCGGCCTTCCCCGAGCCGCTGGAGGTGGGCATCGGGATCGAGCGGCTCGGCACGACGAGCGTGACCTGGGCCCTCGGCATCCTGCGCTCCGGTGAGAGCGAGCCGATCGCGATCGGTCGCTTCGTGCATGTGTTCGTGGATGCCGCGGACCGACGCCCCACGCCGGTGCCGAGCTCGATCCGCTCGGCGATCGAAGAGCAGCTCGTCGCCTAGGGCCTACTGCAGGCAGAACTCGTTGCCGTCCGGATCGCGCAGCTGGTAGTAGAGCTCCGGCCACGGACCCCAGTCCTGGTCGACGAGGCGCACGACCTCGGCGCCGAGCGCCACGAGTCGATCCTTCTCCGCCTCGAGCTCTGCGCGGGTCGGGCGGCGCCCTGGGGTGGCCTGGATATCGAGGTGCAGCCGGTTGCGGCCCTCCTTCGGCTCCGTCGCGTGGTGGAAGAACAGCCGCGGGCCGACGCCCTCCGGGTCTTCGGCGAGACCGCGATGCGCCAGGTCCTCCTCGGTCAGGCCGGACGCGAGGAGTTCGCTCTTCAGCGGCTCCTCCCAGTCCGCGAGCGGGTAGCCGAACACTCCGGCCCAGAAGTGCGCGAGGGCTTGTGGATCGTCCGCGTAGAAGGTGATGTTGCCGAGCTTCGATGCCATGGGTTCGCTCCTCTCCTCGGCGGCGCTGCCGTGCGGAGGCGCCGTGACCCTCACGATAGGTGGCGCCTCCGACAGGCTCCAGGGGCCCGCCGCTGGCCGTTCCCCCCGAGACCACTCACTTCGCGCCAGACCACACAGTTCTGCGCGCCGAGGTCGGTGGACTGGCGCGGAATCGGTGGATTCGGCTTCCTCCCGCGGCCCCGGCCTGCGGCGGGCAGTCGGCACCTCGGAGCATACCGACCATCCGGTATGCTCCGAGACACGAGCCCGAGGACGGGCGAGGGAGAGGCGTGTCGACGATGACCGACGTCCCTGGACTGGATGTCCCCGGCCTGACCGCGTGGCTGGCCGACGCCCACCCCGACCTCGCCGACGGACCGCTGCGGGCGAGCGTCATCGCGGGCGGCCGGAGCAATCTCACCTACGCGGTGGATGGCGCTGGCGTGCCGCTCGTGCTGCGGCGCCCACCGCTCGGGCATGTGCTCTCGACCGCCCACGACATGCGCCGCGAGCACCGCGTGATCTCGGCGCTCGCGCAGAGCCCGGTCCCGGTGCCGCACGCGATCGACCTCGTCGATGACACGGCGGAGCATCGGGTGACCGGCACCGTGTTCTTCCTGATGGAGCGCGCCCCGGGTGAGGTGCTCGCACATCCCGCGCAGAACTCGGCTTTCACGTCGGGCGGCCTGCGCGCCCTCAGCATCGAGCTCGTCGGGCACCTCGCCGATCTGCACGCGGTCGATCCCGCCGCCGTCGGTCTGGCGGACTTCGGCCGCCCGGACGGGTACCTGGCCCGCCAGCTCTCCACCTGGCGGCGGCAGCTGGAGGCGTCGCGCTCGCGTGCGACGCCGCTGCTCGACGAATTGCAAGACGGCCTGGGAGCAGACGTGCCCGACTCGGGGCGCGCCGGAATCGTGCACGGGGACTTCCGCCTCGACAACGCGCTCGTCGTCGGCGCGGCCGACCAGCCGCACATCTCGGCAATCCTGGACTGGGAGATGGCGACCCTGGGCGACCCCTTCGTCGACCTCGGCATCTTCGCGCTGTACTGGGACATCGCGGATATCCCCGGGGGTGCCGCCGCTGTCACGAGCGCCGTCGATCCTGCTGCCGGGTACCCCTCCTTCGATGAGCTGGTCGAGGTCTATGCGCAGCGCGTCGGCATCGGCATCCCGGATCTCCGCTGGTACCGCGCGTTCGCTGCGTACAAGCTGGCCGTGATCCTCGAGGGGATCCACTTCCGCTATCAGGCCGGCGACACCGTCGGCGAAGGCTTCGATCGGATGGGCGAGCTCGTCGAGCCGCTCGCCCGGAAAGGACTCGAGGTGCGCTGATGGACTTCGCCCCCGACGATCGCGCCCGCGAAATCACCGAACGTGCGCGTACATTCCTCGACGAGCATGTACTGCCTGCGGAGCCGGTGCTGGACGCTCAGCTCGCCGACTCTCCCGCGGACTGGGACGCGCGGCCGATCGTGCGCGACCTGCAGGCGAAGGCGCGCGCACAGGGCCTCTGGAACCTCTTCCTGCCCGGTGAGCACGGCGCAGGACTCACGAACCTGCAGTACGCACCGGTCGCCGAGGTCACCGGGTGGAGTCCCCGGCTGGCCCCGGCATCCTTCAACTGCGCCGCTCCCGACACCGGAAACATGGAGGTGCTCAGCGACTTCGGCACACCCGAGCAGAAGGAGCATTGGCTCGCTCCTCTGCTGCGCGCCGACATCCGCTCCTCGTTCTGCATGACCGAGCCCGACACCGCCTCATCCGACGCGACGAACATCGGCACCCGCATCCGTCGCGACGGYGACGACTTCATCGTGTCGGGCCGCAAGTGGTGGTCGACGGGCGCGATGAATCCGGATGCCGCGATCTTCATCGTGATGGGCAAGACCGACCCGGAGGCCGAGCGGCACCGGCAGCAGTCGATGATCCTCGTGCCGCGCGACACCCCGGGCGTGCGGATCGTCCGTCCGCTGAGCGTATTCGGCTATGACGACCGCGACCACGGCGGCCATGCCGAGATCGCGTTCGAGGACGTGCGGGTGCCCGCGGCGAACCTCATCGGCGCCGAGGGCTCCGGGTTCGCGATCGCGCAGGCGCGCCTCGGGCCGGGGCGCATCCACCACTGCATGCGCGCCCTCGGCATGGGCGAGCGCGCGCTGGCGCTCGTGCGCGCGCGGGCGAACGAGCGGCACGCCTTCGGCCGGTCGCTGGCCGAGCAGGGCGTCGTCCGCGAGTGGGCGGCGGAGTCCCGCATCCAGCTCGAGGCGCTGCGCCTGCTGGTCCTCAAGACCGCGTGGCTCATGGACACCGTCGGCAACCGCAAGGCGATGACCGAGATCCAGGCGATCAAGATCGCGGTCCCCCGCGCCGTGCAGACGATCATCGACCGCGCGATCCAGGTGCACGGCGCCGCCGGGGTGTCGTCCGACACCCCGCTGGCCGAGCTGTACGCCGGGATCCGGTCGCTGCGCATCGCGGACGGCCCCGACGAGGTGCACCTCTCGAGCCTCGGCCGCGCCGAGCTGCGCCGCTGACCCGCCCTGCCGCTGCGCACCTCCGCTGAGCGGAGGGCCACGGCGGTGGGGAGGTCGAAATCCGGCCGATCAACCTCCGCTCGTCCGATCCCCTCCGCTCGGCGGAGGGTGACGTGCGTCGGAGCCTGTGGCAGGGACGGATGCCCCGCCCCGGCCGGGCCGCTGGCTACCGGTGCGGGATGCCAGAGATCATGCCGCCGTCGACCACGAACTCCGCGCCGGTGGTGAACGCAGAGGCATCCGAGGCGAGGAACACGATAGTCCCGGCGACGTCGCCGGGGAGCCCGGGGCGACCGAGCGGGATGTCGAGGTGCGCGGGGTCGATGCGGGTCGTCATGTCGGTGAGGATCAGGCCCGGGTGCACGGAGTTCACCCGGATGCCGCTCGGCCCGAGCTCCACGGCGAGCCCCTGGGTCAGCCCGCGGACGCCGAACTTCGCCGCGGTGTAGCCGTGCAGCCCAGGGCTGCCGCGCATTCCCTCGACCGAAGAGATGTTGATGATCGAGCCGCGGCCCTGCGCCTTCATCTGTGGCACCACCGCACGGCAGCCGAGGAAGACCCCCGTGAGGTTGACCGCGATCACGGCGTTCCACTTCTGCAGCGTGAAGTGCTCGATGGGCGCCGCGTTTGCGATTCCGGCGTTGTTCACCAGCACGTCGACGGCCCCGAAGGCGGCGACGGATGCCTGGACCGCGGCATCCCATTCCCCCTCGTCGGTGACATCGAGGTGCACGAACAGGGCGCGCTCCCCCAACTCGGCGGCGAGCGCCGCGCCGGCATCGTCCAGCAGATCCGCGATGACCACGCGTGCACCCGCGCCGTGCAGCGCCCGCACGTACGCCTCGCCGAGCCCACGAGCGCCCCCGGTCACGACCGCCACCCGGCCGCCCAGATCCGTCACGTCGCCACCTCCATCACAACGCCCCTCACGACCCCACCTCGATCACGACGCGGCCCACGGTGCCACCCGCGGCCAGAGCGGTCAGCGCCGCCGGCGCCTCCTCGAACGGCACGACGCGATCGACGACCGGCCGCACCACACCCTCGGCCGCGAGCCTCGTGAGCTCCGCCCTGGCCACGTCGACCAGGTCGGGCCGCACGCCGGGGTACATGCCCCAGTGCAGCCCGAGCACCGAGTAGTTCTTGACGAGCACATGCCCCGCGGCGAGGGACTGGATCGTCCCGCCGGCGAAGCCGACGACGATGGTGCGCCCCTCGAAGGCGATGCACCGCGTGGAGGCCTCGAATGCCGCGCCACCGACCGGGTCGAAGACGACGTCGGC
>NZ_JBFUFC010000108.1:0-12471 GCF_056403635.1 Microbacterium sp. P2_F9
GTTATCAGGGGTCGCAAGTCAAACCGAACGCCGCTCGGTTCTATCTGGGGCAGCGCGGTCCATCGACAGATACCTGGCGAAACGAAAAAACCCCCGGAATTCCGGGGGTTTTCGCTGTGCGCGATACTGGGATCGAACCAGTGACCTCTTCCGTGTCAGGGAAGCGCGCTACCGCTGCGCCAATCGCGCCCGTGAAGGCTTTTTCAGTTGAAGGAGTGGAGGTGGCGACGGGATTCGAACCCGTGTAAACGGCTTTGCAGGCCGGTGCCTAGCCGCTCGGCCACGCCACCGTGTGTGGTTCGACCCACGTGTCGTGATCGACTTTCGGATTTCTCCGTGTGGCGATCTTCGCACTCGAGCGGATGACGAGACTCGAACTCGCGACCCTCACCTTGGCAAGGTGATGCGCTACCAACTGCGCTACATCCGCGTGACCCGAATCGCTCCGGGCACTTGAACGACTTTAGCCGACGAATCGACAAGCGCCAAACTCAGGCAGCCCGCGCGTGTCTCGGATCTGCGGATTCGTGGGAGGTCGCGGCATCCGGTAAGATCGTGACTCGGCCCCGCAGGGTCATGGGCGATTGGCGCAGTTGGTAGCGCGCTTCCTTCACACGGAAGAGGTCATCGGTTCGAGTCCGGTATCGCCCACCCCGACGCCAAAGCGTCACTCCCCCGAACAACTGAAGATCAGTTGCCGACTGCCCAGCCATAGCGTCGGTGCAGCGCGTCGGCGATCTTCACGAATCGCTTCAGATCGAGAGCGGATGCCTCGCGACGCATGCCTGCGGCGTGCACGCTGTAGAGCTGCTCGATGTCGACCCATGAGGGTCGCCCCCGCGAGTCCCAGGCGCCTGTTCCCAGGGCCAGGAAGTCGTGGTCGCCCTCGTGCGGCTTGCTGGTCAGTCGCACCGCGTAGACGCGCTGTGCGTCCTGACGCCCGATGACCAGCACCGGACGGTCTTTGCCGCGTCCGTCGTTCTCCGTATACGGGACCCAGGTCCAGACGATCTCGCCCGCATCGGGATCGGCGTCGGTCTTCGGTCCGTAGGTGATCTTCAGCCCGGCCGGTCCGGGCGGGGCGATCTCGATCGTCGCAGTGCTCCCGACCCGGCCAGGCGTGTCCGGGGTGGCGGCGGTCGTTCTCGGCGCAGTGGGACGAGCAGGAGAGAAGAAGCTCACGACGCGGGCGAGGATGCCCTGGCGTTTGGTCACACGGTCACGATATCGGCCCACCGGTCCGCTCATCCGCGCACGGTCATCCCGGCTGGCACGCGAAAGGGGGGCCGCTTGCGCGACCCCCCTCCGCTGCTGTGCGAAGCCTGACTAGGCCTTGGCGTCGAGCAGGACGTAACCCTCTTCGCCGTGCACGACCGTGTCGATGCCGGCGATCTCGTCCTCGTTCTTCACGCGGAAGCCGATCGTCTTCTGGATGATCCAGCCGATGGCGTAAGCGAGGATGAACGAGTAGGCCAGGACCGAGAAGGCCGCGATCGCCTGGACGAGCAGCTGCGTGCCGTCTCCACCCGTGAACAGGCCGACGTTGGTGGCGAAGAACCCGATGAACAGGGTTCCGATGAGACCACCGACGAGGTGGATGCCCACGACGTCGAGCGAGTCGTCGAAGCCCCACTTGAACTTGAGCTCGATCGCCAGCGCGCAGACGGCACCCGCGATGAGGCCGAGGACGATCGCCCAGCCGGGCGTCAGCGACGCACAAGCCGGCGTGATCGCGACGAGACCCGCGACGGCACCGGACGCGGCGCCGACCGAGGTGGGCTTGCCGTCCTTGAACTTCTCGACGACGAGCCACGCGAGGAGCGCCGCTGCGGGAGCTGCAATCGTGTTGACGAACGCGAGAGCAGCCGTGCCGTCGGCGGCGAGCTCGGAACCGGCGTTGAAGCCGAACCAGCCGAACCACAGGAGGCCGGCGCCGAGGAGGACGAAGGGCGGGTTGTGCGGAACGGCGATGCCCTTCTGGAACCCGACGCGCTTGCCGAGGACGAGCGCAAGGGCCAGGGCCGCAGCACCGGCGTTGATGTGCACCGCGGTGCCACCTGCGAAGTCGATCGCACCTGCACCGAGCCATTCCTGAAGGCCGTAGGTGATCCAGCCGCCGTAAGCGAAGCTGCCATCCTCGGCGAGGCCGAAGTTGAACACCCAGCTCGCGACCGGGAAGTAGACGATCGTCGCCCAGATCGTGGCGAAGATCATCCACGAGCCGAACTTGGCGCGGTCGGCGATCGCGCCCGAGACGAGCGCGACGGTGATGATGGCGAAGGTGGCCTGGAACGCGACGAAGGCGAGCGGCGGATAGGCCGCGCCATCCGGTGTCTCGAGCAGGCTGGTGAGGCCCACCTCGCCGAGGTCGATGGTCCAGGGGGACTGGATGGTTCCTTCAGCGGTGCTGGGGAACGCGATCGCGTAGCCGTAGAGCACCCAGAGGACTCCGATGAGTCCCATCGCGCCGAAGCTCAGCATCATCATGCTGATGACGCTCTTGGCCTTGACGAGGCCGCCGTAGAAGAACGCGAGTCCAGGTGTCATGAGCAGCACCAGCGCTGCGCATAGGAGAAGGAATGCGGTGTTGCCTTGATCCATCTCGGGGAGAACCTCTCTGCAGGGACGCAGGTGAATCAGCGTCGGGTGCGCCCAGTCTCACCCGCCACCGTTACCGTCGGTTCGAAGTGGTGTTTCGCATTGGTTACGCGAAGGCCCGTCCGGTAAACATCACGTTTCGCGCTGCCGCGAGTCATCCGCGCAGATGGGCTTCAGTCGTGCGTGAGGGCCAGCAGCCGTGAGATGGCGCGGAGGTACTTCTTGCGGTATCCCCCAGTGAGCATCTCGGGTGCGAACACGAGGTCGAGCGGCACCCCGGTGGCCCGGATCGGAAGCTGCGCGTCATAGGCACGGTCGATGAAGGCGACGAAGCGGAGCGCCGCAGACTGGTCGTCGAGTTCGACCGCATCGCGGAGTCCGATCTCGGTGAGACCGTCGATCAGACGAAGGTAGCGGCTCGGATGCACCTGGGCGAGGTGCGCGATGAAAGCCGGGAAGGCGTCGTCCGAGATGACACCGCGGGTCGCGGCATCCGAGATCGCCCGCTCGTATTCGTCATCGGTGAGCACCTTGGCGTGACCGTCGACGGTGCGGTGGCGGTAGTCGGTGCCGTCGATGCGGAGCGTCTGGAAGTTCGCCGCCATCGCGTGGATCTCGCGCAGGAAGTCCTGGGCCGCGAACCGGCCCTCGCCGAGCGCATTGGGCGGAGTGTTGGATGTCGCGGCCATGCGCGTGCCGCCGGCGGCGAGTTCGCCGAGCAGGCGGGTCATGACCATCGTGTCACCCGGATCGTCCAGCTCGAACTCGTCGATGCACAGCAGGTCCGCGCCGCGGAAGAGCTCCACGGTGTTCTGGAAGCCGAGCGCGCCGACGAGCGCGGTGTACTCGATGAAGGAGCCGAAGTACTTCCGGCGCACGGGCATCGCGTGGTAGATCGCCGCGAGCAGGTGGGTCTTGCCGACGCCGAAGCCGCCGTCGAGGTAGACCCCGGGCTTGAGCTCGGGCTCCTTCTTCGCCCGGCGGAACAGCCCGCCCTTCGGCGCCGCGCCACCCGCGCCGGCGAACGCGAGGAGCAGGTCCTTGGCCTCCTGCTGGGAGGGGAACGCGGCATCCGCCCGATACGACTCGAAGGTCGCGTCATCGAACTGCGGCGGCGGCACGAGGGAGGCGACCATCTCGAGCCCCGTCACCACCGGCGCCCGCTCGGTGAGGTGCACGATTCCGGCTGCCGTGGAGGTCATGTGATCCTGTGTCGCTGTCTTACCAGGGCGGTGCGTCGCTCTGCCCGGGAATCTATGGTCGAAGAGGCCGGTTCAACCCTACGCCGTCGCATCCGCCGGCCCTTCCCGAGGAGCCTTCATGCCCGTCGAAAACGACACCTCGTCCGCCAAGTTCGCCGAGTACGCCGATCCCGGACGGCTCGTCACCGGGCAGTGGCTCGAAGCCCGGCTGGGCGAACCCGGCCTCGTCGTCGTCGAGTCAGACGAAGACGTGCTCCTGTACGAGACCGGCCACATCCCGGGGTCCGTCAAGGTCGATTGGCACACCGAGCTGAACGACCCCGTCGTGCGCGACTACGTCGACGGCGCAGGCTTCTCGGCGCTGCTCAGCGCGAAGGGCATCTCGCGGGACGACACCGTCGTGATCTACGGCGACAAGAGCAACTGGTGGGCGGCCTACGCACTGTGGGTGTTCTCGCTCTTCGGGCACGAGGACGTGCGCCTGCTCGACGGCGGTCGCGACCGGTGGATCGCCGATGGCCGGCCCATCACCAGGGAACCCACCGTCCGCCCGACCACCGCCTACCCGGTGGTGGAGCGCGATGACTCGCGGCTGCGGGCCTACAAGGATGACGTCCTCGCCCACTTCGGCGATCCGCTCATCGACGTGCGCTCGCCCGAGGAGTACAACGGCACCCGCACCTCGGCGCCCGCCTACCCCGAAGAGGGCGCGCTGCGCGCCGGACACATCCCGTCGGCGCAGAGCGTGCCCTGGGCGAAGGCCGTGGGAGACGACGGCGGCTTCAAGACGCGTGCGGAATTGGATGCCGTCTACCGTGACGGTGCCGGACTGAAGGACGGCGACCGCATCGTCGCGTACTGCCGGATCGGCGAGCGCTCCAGCCACACCTGGTTCGTCCTCCAGCACCTGCTGGGCTTCGAGAACGTGCGCAACTACGACGGATCGTGGACCGAGTGGGGCAGCGCCGTCCGGGTGCCGATCGTCACCGGCGACGCACCCGGCGAGGTTCCCGCTCAGCGCTGACATCGTCCGGCGGGTTCCTGGTCATGGGAAACTGAAGGTGATGTCCGAATCACACCTCCCCGACTCCCTCGCCGGCATCCGCGACGACTTCCTCGAGCTCGATGAGCCCGACCGGCTGCAGCTCCTGCTGGAATTCTCCGAGGAGCTCCCGGCCATCCCGGCGGAGTACGAGGGCCACCCGGAACTGTGCGAACGCGTCGTGGAGTGCCAGTCTCCCGTCTACATCGTGATCGATGTCGACTCGGACGGGCGGGTCGCCATGCACGCCACGGCGCCTCGGGAGGCGCCGACGACCCGGGGCTTCGCGAGCATCCTCGTTCAGGGCATCTCGGGCCTCACCGTCTCGGAGGTGCTCGGCATCCCCGACGACTTCCCGCAGAGCATCGGCCTCACCCGTGCCGTCAGCCCCCTGCGCATCTCGGGGATGACCGGCATGCTGCTGAGGGCCAAGCGGCAGGTTCGGGCCAAGCAGCCCACTCCCCCGACGCGATGATCGTCACCGAGGTGCGTCCGGCGACACTCGATCGCCAGGATGTCGCGACCGAGGCGGGCCGCGCGTGGCTCGCCGATCGGTACGCGCGCGCCGACGAGGCATACGTGCGGCTCAATATGATCACGAGCCTGACCGGGGCGGCGTCCGGGTCGGACGGTACGAGCGACACACTGACCAGCCGCACCGACCGGACCATCCTCGGCGTGATCCGCGCGGCCGCCGATGTCGTCGTGGTGGGCGCGCAGAGTGTGCGCGCGGAGGGCTATATCGTCCCGCGCAGCACCCGGCTCGCGATCGTCACCGCGTCGGGAGACCTCGAGGGTCACCGGCTCACGCTGGCTGAGGGCGCCTCGCCCGATCGGGTGCTGATCGTCTGCCCGGCGTCCCGAGCCGACGCGCTCCGCGCCGACGCGGTGTCGCATGGCGTGCAGATCGTGGCGGTACCGGGAGACGAGCGGATGTCGCCCTCGGCGATCCTCGCCGCACTGGCCGAGCGCGGCCTTCGGCGGGTCGTGTGCGAGGGCGGCCCTTCTCTGGCGTCCCAGTTCGCGGCAGCCGGCGTGATCGACGAATACTGCATCACTGTCGCTCCGTCGATCGAGCCGGTCGCACAGCCGTTCCTGCGACTGGACGCGAGGCCGGACACCGAGCCGACCGGCGTCCTGGTCGATGAGGCCGGGTTCAGCTACCTGCGTCTGCGGGCACGGCGGTGATCCCCTGGCGCTCCAGCCAGGAGCCGATGCTCGTCGACCAGCGCGCCTGGTCGTAGTTCCACAGCTTCGTGTGCCGGGCGACGTCGAAGACCTGCATCTCGACGAGGTCCGGCCGCGCGACGACCAGGTCGTGCGAGGCATCCGACGGCACGAATCCGTCGTCGTCGCTGTGCAGGATGAGGATCGGATGCTGCAGCTCGGCGGCGCGCGCGACCACGTCGAGCCGGTCGAAAGGGATGGCCGCGCCGGTGCGGACCACCGGGGTTGCCCACTCCGACCGCAATGCGCCGATGGCCATGCCGGCGACCAGGTGGGGAAGCCTCAGCAGGCGCGCTTGATGGTCGAGCACCACGCGCCAATCGATGACGGGCGACTCGAGGATCAGCCCGACCAGGATGTCGCGATGAGCCGAGTTCAGTGCGACCTGCAGCACGATGGCACCGCCCATGGACCAGCCCATGAGGATCACCCGCCGCGCCCCCCGCCGCCGGGCGAACCCCACGGCGGCATCGATGTCGCGCCACTCCGTCGCGCCGAGTGCGTAGGTCCCCGTTCGGCTGCGCGGGGCGTCGCCGTCGTTGCGGTAGGACGCGACCAGGGTCGTGATCCCGAGGGCGTGGAACACCGGGACGGCGCGGAGACATTCGCTGCGGGTCGTACCGCGGCCGTGCACCTGGATCACCCAGAGATCACTGGAGTCTCCCGCCGGGAAGAGCCAGGCCGGGCACGGACCCACGGCGGAGCCGATCAGCTCGGGGGTGAACGGAAGCTGCAGCTCCTCTGGACCGGCGTAGTACCAGCCGCTGAAGGCGGCTTCCGACGAGATGCTCGCGTCGACCCCGATGTGCGTGAGCAGCTTCCGCTTGACCGTGTCGCCGTCCTGAGCGAGCACCGAGCCGAGCTTCACATACGAGGCGGTGCCATCGGTGAAGAGGCCGTATCGCCCGGGCAGCGCGGTGTCGGGTGTACGGGACAGCGTGATCGTCTGAGCAGCGGTGTCGAGCGACACGATCTTCGTGTCGGAGACGCGACCGCCGGGCGTCACGACCTTCCGTGCGATCCGCACTGACAAGACGCTCAAGACGGCGAGCACGCCGGTCAGACCGAAACCGATCGTGACGAGCGCGGCCCGGATTCCCGCCTCGAGAGAGGCGGATGCGCCGCGGGCCTCGGCGCGCCTGGGATTGACCATCGAGCCCTCACTCTAGTCTGTCCGCGTGGCTGAGCATCCTCCTCCGGCGGCACCCGCCGCCTTCGAGCGTGCCGCTGCGCTGGTGAAGGAGACGCAGTTCCGCGACGATCTCGTGGTGCGTGAGATCCCCGCGCCGACCGGCCTAGCGCCGTTCGCCCTCGCCCTCGCCGCCGACGTTCGTCCGGACGCCTCGGGCGCCGATTCGGAATACGGCACCGGCCGGTTCATCCTCCTCAACGACCCCGCCGAACCACCGCAGTGGGGAGGTCCGTGGCGCATCGTCTGCTTCGCCCAGGCGCCCCTCGAACCCGACATCGGGGTGGACCCGCTGCTGGCGGATGTGGCGTGGTCGTGGCTCGTCGACGCGCTCGCCTCCCGCGGCGCGGGCTACGATGCTGCATCGGGAACAGCGACCAAGACCCTTTCCAAGGGGTTCGGCTCGCTGGCATCCGAAGGGGATGGCGCGCAGATCGAATTGCGGGCATCGTGGTCGCCATCGGGCGACGTCGTCGCCCATGTGCAGGCCTGGGCAGAACTGGTCTGCATGCTGGCGGGTCTCCCGCCGGGGTCGGAGGGGATCACCGTGTTGGGTTCACGCAGGGTCGCACGTGGCTGAATATCTGGTCATCGACGACGTCGAGGGGCTGCGCGCGGCCGCGGGGCTGCTGGCTGCCGGCTCCGGTCCGGTCGCGGTGGATGTCGAACGCGCCTCGGGCTTCAGGTACTCCCAGCGTGCGTACCTTGTGCAGGTCTTCCGGCGTGGCGCAGGCGGCTTCCTGTTCGACCCGCCGGCGATCGGCGATTTCACCGCGCTGCAGGCCGCGATCGGCGACGTGGAGTGGGTGCTGCACGCCGCGAGCCAGGACCTCCCGTCGCTGCGTGAGATCGGTCTGCTGCCGCCGTCGATCTTCGACACCGAGCTGGCGTCGCGCCTCTTGGGACGCGAGCGGGTCGGCCTCGGGGCCGTCGTCGAGGAGACTCTCGGCATCACGCTCGCCAAAGCGCACTCGGCATCCGACTGGTCGACGCGTCCCCTGCCGCAGGCCTGGCTCGAATACGCCGCGCTCGATGTCGAACACCTCATCGACGTCCGCGACGTGCTGGCGGCCGACCTGGTCGAGCAGGGCAAGGTGGCCTTCGCCGCCGAGGAGTTCGAGGCGGTCCGCACCCGCCTCCCCAAACCCGTTCCCGCCGACCCGTGGCGTCGGCTCAGCGGCCTGCACACGGTGCGCGGTCGTCGAGCCCTGGCCGTGGCGCGTGCCCTGTGGATCTCCCGCGAGGATTTCGCCCGCGCCGAGGWCGTGGCACCGGGTCGTCTGGTGCCCGACCGTGCACTCGTGGCCGCGGTGCTCGCCGACCCCGCGACCAAACAGGATCTCGCCCGCGTCAAGGAGTTCAACGGCCGCGCGAGCCGCAGCCAGCTGGATCGCTGGTGGGCCGCCTTCGAGGAGGGTCGCGCCGCGACCGATCTTCCCCCGGAGCGCGGCACCGGGGGCGACTCCCTCCCGCCGCCGCGGGCCTGGGCCGACCGCAACCCGGCGGCCGACAAGCGGCTGAAGGCCGCTCGGCCGGTCGTCGAGGCACACGCGGAGCAGCTTGCGATGCCGACCGAGAACCTTCTGACGCCGGAGCTGCTGCGCCGCGTGGCCTGGAATCCGCCTGAGCCCGTGACCGCGGAAGGGGTCGGGCAGGCACTCGCCGACCTCGGCGCCCGCCCTTGGCAGATTGCGGAAACTGCACAGATGATCGCCGATGCGTTTGTCGAATCCGTGCAAGCCGTTCCGGAGGCGCTCGAACCGCCGTCGTAGGTTTCCGCCACCCGATTCCGGGGCCTGTCACCGCCCTCCTAGGCTTTCGACACAACAACTTCTGGAGGCAGAGTGGCCGAGATCTCGGACGTCTTCTTCGTCGATGGCGCGCGCACACCGTTCGGGCGCGCCGGCGAAAAGGGCATGTATTGGAACACGCGATCGGATGACCTGGCCGTCAAGGCCACCATCGGACTGATGGAGCGCAATTCCGGCGTGCCGAAGGAGCGCATCGACGATGTCGCCATCGCGGCGACGTCGCAGACCGGCGATCAGGGACTCACCCTCGGCCGCAGCGTCGCGATTCTCGCGGGTCTCCCCCAGACCGTGCCCGGGTTCGCGATCGACCGCATGTGCGCGGGTGCGATGACGAGCGTCACCACGATGGCCGCATCCATCGGCGTCGGCATGTACGACATCGCCCTGGCCGGCGGTGTCGAGCACATGGGGCATCACCCGATCGGCACAAACGCCGATCCCAACCCCCGCTTCGTCGCCGAGCGCATGGTCGACCCAGGGGCGCTCAACATGGGCGTGACCGCGGAGCGCATCTTCGACCGCTTCCCGCACCTCACCAAGGAGCGCTCCGACCGCTTCGGCATGCTCAGCCAGCACAAGGCGCAGGCGGCGTACGACAACGGCAAGTTCCAGCCCGACCTGGTTCCCGTCGCGATCAAGGATGCCGAAGGCGCCTGGGGTCTGGCGACCGCGGACGAAGGCCGCCGACCGCAGACCACCATGGATGACCTCGCCGCCCTGAAGACGCCGTTCCGGCCGCATGGTCGGGTGACGGCGGGCACGTCGTCTCCCCTCACCGACGGCGCGACGATGTCGCTCCTCGCCGGCGGCGGCGCCGTCAAGGAGCTCGGGCTGAAGCCCAAGATGCGGCTCGTGTCGTTCGCCTTCGCCGGCGTGCAGCCCGAGATCATGGGCATCGGACCGATCCCCTCGACCGAGAAGGCGCTGGCCAAGGCCGGCCTCACGATCAACGACATCGGTCTGTTCGAGCTCAACGAGGCGTTCGCGATCCAGGTCATCTCGCTGCTCGACCACTTCGGCATCGCCGACGACGATCCGCGCGTCAACCAGTGGGGCGGGGCCATCGCCCTCGGGCACCCGCTCGCGGCCTCCGGTGTGCGGCTCATGATCCAGCTCGCCGCGCAGTTCGCCGAGCGCCCGGACGTCCGCTACGGCCTGACCGCGATGTGCGTCGGACTCGGCCAGGGCGGCTCGGTCATCTGGGAGAACCCCCACTACAACGGCCCTGGCGCCCGCGGCAAAAAGAATTCAGTGAAGTGAGAGTGCCCGCTATGACCAAAACCCCTGCGGACCAGTACTCCGACATCGACTTCTCCCCGCTCGACGCCCTCACCGAGGGCGAGGTCGTCACGCACTCGATCGTGCGCGACATCCGTCTCGCCTCCGGCAAGGTGCTCGCGCTCGTCACCCTCGACAACGGTCGCGACCACAACCGACCCAACACTCTCGGCCCCGCCACGTTGAAGGAACTGGCGGCGACGCTCGATGCGCTGACCGCGCGCGCCGCGTTGGGCGAGATCCAGGCCGTCGGCATCACCGGGAAGCAGTACATCCTGGCCGCCGGCGCCGACCTCAGCGACATCTCGCGCCTCGGTTCGGCCGACAATGCCCGACTGATCGCCCAGCTGGGCCACCACGTGTTCGGCAAGCTGGAGGGCCTCGGCGTACCGTCGTTCGCCTTCGTGAACGGACTCGCACTGGGTGGCGGGCTCGAGATCGCCCTGAACTCGAGCTATCGGACGGTGGATGCCTCGGCCGCGGCGGTGGCGCTTCCCGAGGTGTTCCTCGGCATCATCCCGGGTTGGGGCGGCGCGTACCTGCTGCCGAACCTCATCGGCATCGAGAATGCGCTCGAGGTCGTCATCTCGAACCCGCTCAAGCAGAACCGGATGCTCAAGCCGCAGCAGGCGTTCGACTTCGGCATCTTCGATGCGATCTTCCCTGCGGCTAACTACCTCGAGGACTCCCTGAAGTGGGCCGACGGGGTGCTGAGCGGCTCCGTGAAGGTCGTTCGCAGGAATGAACCAGGCAAGATCGAGCGCCTCACGAAGTGGCCCATCGCGATCAAGATGGCCCGTTCGATGCTCGAGAGCCGCATCGGCACGATGCCCAAGTCCCCGTACGCCGCGCTCGAGCTGCTCGACAAGGCCAAGAGCGGCACGAAGGCCGAAGGGTTCGCGCGTGAAGACGAAGCCCTCGCCGCCCTCGTGACCGGCGATCAGTTCGCGGCATCCATGTACGCCTTCGATCTCGTGCAGAAGCGCGCGAAGCGGCCCGTCGGCGCCCCCGACAAGGCGTTGGCGACGAAGGTCACGAAGGTCGGGATCATCGGCGCCGGTCTGATGGCGAGCCAGTTCGCGCTGCTGTTCGTCCGCAAGCTGCAGGTGCCGGTGCTCATCACCGACCTCGACCAGGCCCGCGTCGACAAGGGCCTCGCCTACATCCACGACGAGATCGGGTCGCTCGAGGCCAAGGGGCGCCTGGACGCTGACGCGGCCAACCGGCTCCGCGCCCTCGTGCGCGGCACGACCGACAAGAGCGAATACGCGGACTGCGACTTCGTCATCGAAGCCGTCTTCGAAGAGGTCGGCGTCAAGCAGCAGGTGTTCGGCGAGATCGAGGGGATCATCCGCGAGGACGCGATCCTCGCGACCAACACCTCGTCGCTGTCGGTCGAGGAGATCGGCGCGAAGCTCGCTCACCCCGAGCGTCTCGTCGGCTTCCACTTCTTCAACCCGGTCGCCGTCATGCCGCTCATCGAGATCGTCAAGACGCCGCAGACGACGGATGCCGCGCTCTCGACCGCCTTCGTCGTCGCGAGGGGTCTCGGCAAGAACGCCGTGCTCACGGCCGACGCGCCGGGCTTCGTCGTGAACCGGCTGCTCGCCAAGGTCATGGGCGAAGCGGCGCGCGCGGTCTACGAAGGCACTCCCCTGCTGACCGTCGAGAAGGCGTTCGCGCCGATCGGGCTGCCGATGACGCCGTTCCAGCTCATCGATCTGGTCGGCTGGAAGGTCGCCGCCCACGTGCAGGACACGATGGCGCACGCGTTCCCCGAGCGGTTCTTCGCGTCGGAGAACTTCCACCAGCTCGCCGAGCTGACCGAGGTCGTGGAGAAGGACAAGAGCGGCCGCGTCACCGGCTGGTCGAAAGCCGCCGAGAAGGTGCTCAAGGGCGCCGTCGGCTCATCGCCGGCGTCGGAGACCGAGATCCTGCACCGCGTGCAGGACGGTCTCGCGAAGGAGATCTCGATCATGCTCGAGGAGGGCGTCGTGCCCGCCGTCGAGGACATCGACCTCTGCCTGATCCTCGGTGCCGGGTGGCCGTTCATCGACGGCGGGGCATCGCCCTACCTCGACCGTGAGGGCGCCTCCGAGCGCGCGACCGGCGACACCTTCCACC
>NZ_JBFUFC010000109.1:0-12449 GCF_056403635.1 Microbacterium sp. P2_F9
CCTCAGCGCGACGAGAGACTGGGCTGGACCGGCGACATCGCCGTGTTTGCGCCGACGGCCGCGTTCCTCTATGACGTGAAGGGCTTCCTGACCAGTTGGCTGCGTGATGTCGCCCTCGAGCAGGAGCACCAGGGCGGCGTCGTACCGTTTGTCGTCCCAGACATTCTCAAGTACATGGGAGTTCCTGAGGAGTTCAAACCCGTAAACTCCACCGCGGTGTGGAGCGATGCAGCTGCGTGGGTGCCATGGGCGCTCTGGCGGGCCTACGGAGATGAGGGCATCCTCCGCGACGCGTTCCCTTCGATGGCATCGCACGCCCGCCGGGTGCGTTCATTGCTGTCACCGATCGGACTGTGGGATCAGGGGTTCCAGTTCGGTGACTGGCTCGACCCGGACGCGCCGCCGGACCACGCCGACGCGGCAAAAGCTGACAAGGGCGTTGTCGCGACGGCATCCGCTTACCGAACTGCCATCATCGTCTCGGAATCTGCTGCCATCCTTGGCAGGCCCGAGGAAGCGGCCGAGTTCGCCGAGTTGGCAGCTGGGCTGAGGTCGTCTTTCCACGATGCTTACGTGCACGAGGAGCGCATCCTCAGCGACTGCGCGACGGTGTACTCGCTGGCGATCGTCTTTGGGCTATTGGACGAAGCGCAGCGAGAATGGGCGGGCAGGCGGTTGGCGGAGCTCGTCCTCGAGAGTGGTTCGCGCATCTCCACAGGCTTCGCCGGCACGCCGTTCATCACGGATGCGCTGAGCTCCACCGGGCATGTCGACGTCGCTTACTCGCTGCTGCTTCAGCGTGAGTGTCCGTCATGGCTGTACCCAGTCACGATGGGCGCCACCACCATCTGGGAACGCTGGGATTCGATGCTGCCGGACGGCACCATCAACCCGGGCGAAATGACGAGCTTCAACCACTATGCGCTCGGCGCCGTTGCAGATTGGATGCACCGGGTCCTTGGTGGCTTGTCAGCGTTGGAGCCTGGATACCGTCGCATTCTCATCGCACCGCTACCGGGCGGTGGGCTCACCTGGGCAGAGACCAGCCTCGATACACCTCACGGCCGGGCAGCCGTTCGCTGGGACCTCGAAGACGCGGAAATTCGAATCATGGCGAGTATCCCTGAAGGGACGACTGCCTTGGTCCGCGTGGCGGGCTCGCCGGATATCGAATTGACGGCGGGCGACCACGCGMTCACGCTGCCGGCGTCATGACTCGCGGGTGGGTGGCGCAGTTAGCCACCCACCCGCCACCACACTTGCCTGTAGGACTGCTAGAACCCTCATTCACCGGCGTCGCGGTCGCGCAGGTCACGATCAAATTGCGAGCTGGTTCCGTCGCAGTTCTGCTTGTTCGGAGTGGTCCGCGCGCGAGTTCGAGCCCGCACGGCAAGGCCCGGCCACACGCGAATTGGACTCTCATGTCCTAGACCGCAATCCCTTGACATCGATGCACGACTCTGAGAATGTAGAGCAATCTACAAAACGTAGAGCGTTCTACACAGCCCTTCAGAGAAGATGGACAAACAATGAGGTTGAACAGATTTGCGTCGGTCGGCGATCGCAATCGAGTGCGTCGCCGCTCGACCGCGTTGCTGCTCAGCGCGGCGCTGGTGGTCACGGGAGGCGTCCTCGCCACAGCCGTGCCGGCCGCCGCGGTTGACTGCTCGACTGTGCCATGGATGGACACGGCGAAGACGAGCGGAGAGCGTACTCAAGCCCTGATGGACGCGAGCACCCCGCACCAGAAGTACCGCTGGATGAATGTCGCGGCCACCGAGCGTGTCACACAGACAGTTTTCGGCACAGTGACATACCCGGAGCAGGTTCCCTGCACACCGAAGATCTTCTACTCCAACGGCCCGCAGGGCGTGGCGATGACGGACGGAGTCACTTCCTTCCCCGTGCCGCTTGCTGTGGCAGCGACGTGGAATCTCGACCTCGGGTACGACAAAGGAGCAGCGCAGGCGGCCGAAGCCTTCGACCGCGGCAGCAACGTCATCCTCGGCCCCGGTGTCTCGAGCCAGCGCACCCCTCTCACCGGTCGCTCAACCGAGTACTTCGGCGAAGATTCCTTGCTCAGCGGCCTGATGGCTGGGGCCAACAGTCGCGGGATCGAGGAAGGCAATCCCACGAAGCCTGTCATCTCGAACCTCAAGCACTACGTGGGGAACGAGCAGGAGTTGGATCGCCAGACAAGTTCGTCGAACGTGGATGAGCGAACCCTGCACCAGGTCTACACGTTGCCCTTCGACATCGCGGTCGAGAGCGGCGCCCCCGATAGCGCGATGTGCTCCTACAACCAGATCAACGGGGTGTTCGCGTGCGAAAACTCCCTGATGAACACGCAGCTGCGCGGTGAAGCATCCTTCGACGGGTTCGTCATGTCCGACTTCGGATCAGTCCACTCGGTTGCACAATCGGTGAAGGCCGGACTTGATCAGGAGTTGAACGATCCGACCTTCTTCACTCCCGCCAACTTCGACGCCGCAATCGCAGCGGGCGAGCTCACTGCCGCAGACATCGATGCTGCAGTCTTCCGCGTGATCAACTCATACATCCGCGCGGGACTGTTCGACAATCCACTGCCCACGACGCCCATCTCGATCGTGACCAACGACCAGCACAAGGCAATCTCGCGGCAGGTTGCCGAGCAGAGCACCGTCTTGTTGCAGAACGAGGGTGGGACTCTCCCGATTGCAGCCGAAGCAGGCAAGACGATCGCCATCATTGGTCAGATCGCGTCAACGACCCCCACGGCTGGCGTAAGCGCCAAGACAGTGTGCTCGTCCTTCTTCCGATTCCGCAACGGCCCGATTATGAACTGCGATGGCCTCATCGACCCATTGACCGCGATCACCCAGCGTGCCGAAGCCAATGGCCAGACGGTGGTTTACAGCAACGGGGCCGACCCGGCGCAGGCGGCATCGATCGCAGCCTCAGCCGATGTGGCTGTCGTCCTCGGCTACTACACCAGCGGCGAGTTCTCCGACATCCCGGATCTGCGACTCGACAACAATGGTGATGCTCTGATCAGCGCGGTGGCTGCGGCCAACGACTCTACCGTCGTGATCCTTGAGACAGGTTCAGCGGTGGAGATGCCGTGGATCGACTCGGTGGACTCAGTCCTGGAGGCGTGGTACCCGGGCGATCAGCAAGGTCCTGCATTCGCGTCGCTGCTCTTTGGCGACGTGAACCCGTCGGGCAAGCTGCCGCTGACGTTCCCGAAGTCACTCGCTGACAACCCCACCGCAAAGTCCATTCAGCAGTATCCCGGGGTCTTCTCGGACGGTTCGACCACGCGCCCCGCGGGCACAAACGAGATCCGTCAGGTGAACTACACCGAGGGCCTGCAGGTCGGATACAAGTGGTACGACGAGCAGAACATCGACCCGCTGTTCGAGTTCGGCTATGGCTTGTCGTACACCGAGTTCGAGTACTCCAACCTGAAGGTCAAGACCAAGGCGAAGAACGGCGAAGCCGTCTCGACGATCTCCTTCACGGTCGAGAACGCTGGAGACCGCAACGGGGCAGAAATCCCGCAGGTGTACCTGACGCTCCCCGACGCCGCGAACGAGCCGGGCAAGCGTCTGGTCGGCTTCGACCGCATCGAGCTCGCCGCGGGGGAGAGGACGACCGTCGAGATTGTCGTCGACTCGAACGCGAGCAACCAGCCGTTCGGAGTCTGGGACGTTGACGCGGACGCCTGGAAGATCGTGGACGGCACGTACACGATCTCAGTCGGCGCGTCTTCGCGTGACCTTCCCCTCGAGCAGGACTTCAAGGTCAAGGCCAAGTAAGGCTGCTGGTCCCAATCGGACGGCACTGCGTTCCCGCGCGAATGCGAGGGAACGCAGTGCCGTCCGTCTCACGACTTTCGCGCACCCGCCGGGCCGCGATCATCGAGAGCCTCGCCCCGTCGCGGGCGAACGGCGCAGACGCAGCGAGCTGTGGCTCTACCCCGTCACGATGGGCAGGCTTCTCCTGGCCCACTTCGGCAAGGGGCCTCTCCGTGAGGCTCTCGTCTTTGAGAGTCGGCAGCTGAGGCATCTGGCGGCGACGCCGTGAGATCACCTTCGCCGCGCGATGAGTCCGGTCTCGTAGCCCAGATCACCAGTCGGGCTCTGTCGTAGGCGTCCAGCTTGAATGCGATGAGCGGCGGGACAATGAGCGTCAAGAGGGGGCTCGCGGGAAGCGAGCTGCGGACGCCTGTGCGGTGGATTATCGGTGATGGAGGGCGAGATGGCGAACTACTCCCGCTGGGAAGACTTGAAGCGGCGGCGCCCTGCGATCAGCGACGAGCGCCGCGGCGAGGTCGAGCAGGACCTCGCGCTCGGTCAGCTGGACTACGACCTTCGCACTGCTGCTGGGCTGAGCCAGCGCGAGCTTGCCGCGCGGATGAAGACCACCCAGTCCGTGATCTCCCGCCTCGAAGAAGGTGGCGGTGCGAAGAACGGGATCGATGGCATCTACCGTGCGTCCGGCATGAGGCCGCGGCAGCCGCTGAACGCGACACGCTGAGATCGTGGCCATGCCTGCTGACGGCGACGATGGCCGGCGCACGGAGAGTGGACGCGGCTCACTGCGATCCGCTGGAGCTCGTCGGCCGTCACGACTCGCTGATGCGGCGGAGCATGGCGGCGAACGCGCGGACTTCAGTTTCCGGCTGGGCCAGAAGGATGTCGCGGAGGCGGTCGTGCTGCTGGGCTCGTACTTCTCTCACGCGTTCGATCGCGATAGGTGCTGCCGAGAGCACCCGTGCGCGGCCATCGTTGGCGTCGGCGCGGCTGACGACCAGGCCCGCGTCTTCGAGGATGCGGATCTGACGGCTGATCACGCTCTTGTCGGTCGCGAGCACTTCGGCCAGCACATACGGGTTCGCTTCGCCGAGCCGCACGAGAGTGCCGAGGATCTTGCAGCCGACCGGCTGAAGACCGGGATGGATGCCGGCTGCCGCGTCCTTCCACATCGACCGGACCAGGCCGACGACGATTCCGAGGTGTTCTTCGACCTCGTCGATCGTCCGGTTGAGGTCGCTCGTGGGCTTCATCGCGCGCGCGAATCGGGTGCCGTGCAGGTCATGAAAGTTCTTTCGTCGTGTTGACCGCGGGCAACCGCGGGCGGCTAGATCAAGCCAGATCGGGCGGGGGCATTGAGCACCGCGTCCGGGTGCGTGACGGGAGCGGACAGCATTCCTGCGGATGCGTCGATGAGGAAGTACCCGACGCTGATCCAGTCGGCGGAGACCTCGCCTCTGTTCATCCGCTCCTCGTACTCGCCGCAGACGCCGAGGACGAGGTGTCCGATGATGCTCGAGCGTCCGCGCAGCACCGCGTCGGAGACTCCCTCGACGTGGGTCTTCAGCAGTGCGAAATCGAGGCTGCCGTCGGTCTCCACGAGCGACTCTTCGAGCACCGCCACTGCTGACGGCACGGAACGCACCTGGGCGAGGAACCGGGCACGCCAGCTCGGACGCGGGAGCGAGTCAAGGTGCTCGAACTGCGGAAGCAGTCGGGCGCGGACGATGTCGTAGACGGTCGGTTCGTCATCCAGTTCTGCGATGAGCTCTCTGCCCCGGTCGCCGATGCCGTCGATGTATCGCGTGATCAACGCGCGGATGAGGTCGTCGCGGGTGCCGAAGTGATATCCGATGGCGGAGTGGTTCGCGGAGCCGGCGTGCTCGGCGATGCGGCGGTTCGAGACGGCGTCGATGCCGTGCACGGCGAACAGTTCCTCCGCGGCATCCAGCAGCGCCTCGCGAGCCCGATCGCTGTGCTGGCCCATCGTGCGCTCTCCTGTCGCATGTTGCGGATTTGCTGAGACTTCAGCCTATGGATTTGCAGTTTACGCCATGTGACTTAGATTGGGGATATTCCACGATCAATGGCGATCCCGTTTCCACCGTGTCAGGAGAATGATCGTGACCACCCCACACACCGTTTCCCGTAGGGAGGCCCGCGAAAACGTCGAGGGGGACCCGTTGGTCCCCGAAGCCGACGCCCCTCTCAGCGAGGCGGAAGCTGCCGCGAAAGCCGCGAAGCGTGCCAAGGCCGAGTCGATCGGCCGTTATGTGGCGATGTTCCTGATGCCTTTGATCATGGTGGGCATGATGATCACCGGCTACCTGGGCACGATGCATTCGCCGACGGCGCACGACATGCCGATCGCGATCGCGGGTTCGAGCGTCTCGGACGTTCGCGGCTTCGAGCTCGCTCTCACGGACAGCGATCCGGATGCCGTCGACGCAGAGGTCGTCGATGACGCCAAGGCGGCGCGGGACATGGTGATCAACCGGGAAGCCGTCGCGGCTGTCGTGATCGACGGCGACACCGCCACGCTCTACACGGCGACCGCGGCCGGTGCCACGCAGGTGTCGAAGGTGACCAGCCTGATCGCTCCGGTCGTCCTCGAAGAAGGCTTGACGGTGGTGTCCGAGGACCTCGTGCCGCTCCCGTCCAACGACGGGTCGGGGCTCGGTGCGATGTTCCTCGCCACGGCGCTGGTGATGGCCGGGTACCTGCCGTTCAGCGTGCTGCGCTCGAACTCGCCCGAGCTGCTGAAGTTCCGCCGGATCGTCCCGCTGCTCGCCGGGTGGGCGGCGCTGATCGCCGGCATCGTCTGGGCCGTCACCGGCCCGATCCTCGGGGTCGTCACCAGCGAGCACTACCTGGCGGTGGTCGGCATAGCCTGGCTGGGCGTCTTCGCGATCGCCTCGATGCAGCTGTTCATCACCCGCCTGTTCGGGTCGATGGGGGTGATCATCGGACTGGGCCTGCTGATGGTGCTCGGCATGCCCTCGTCGAACATGGCGATGTCCGTGTACACGGCGCCGCCGTTCTACCGCGTCCTGCACGAGATCCTGCCGATGGCTGCGATCGGCGAGTCGATGCGCTCCGTGCTGTACTTCGGCGGCATCGGCGTCACCGGGCACCTGCTGGTGCTCGCGATCGGCGCGGTGGTGGGCCTGCTCGCGACTGCCGGGTTCGACGCGATCCAGCGCCGCCGGCACCCGGAGGGTGTCGTCCTCGACGTGAACATCCCGTCCCTGCACGGCGGGCCCCGGCAGAAGACCAAGTTCTGGCGGTACGCGTCGCTGCTGTTCTTCCCGCTCGCGATGGTCACGATGATGCTCACGACGATGCTCGGTGCGATGCACCAGCCGACCCCCCGCGACATGCCCGTCGCGGTGGTCGGGGCGACCGTCGAACAGGCCGAGCAGACCATCGCCGGCCTCGAGCAGAACATGGACGGGATCTTCGAGTTCACAGCGCTCGACTCCGCCGATGACGCCCGGGCCCTCGTCGAGGACCGCGACATCATCGCCGCCGTCGTGCTGCCGTCGCAGACCAGCCCCGAGTTCACCCTGGTCGCGAACCAGGCGGGCAGCCCCAGCGCCTACCAGGTCGTCAACCGTGTGTTCAGCCAGGTCGCCCAGGCGCAGCAGCTGCCGATGGAGGTCGACGACGTCGCACCGCTTCCCGACAGCGACAGCAATGGCGTGGCGACGATGTACATCGCGATGGGCTGGGTGCTGGCCGGATTCATGGTCATCATCGTCAGCGCGAACGCGGCGCCCTCCAGCCGCCCCAAGCGCAAGATCCTGCCCCTCCTGGCCGTGTACGCCCCGTTCATGTCCGCCGTGGTGTGGACGATCGCGGGCCCCATCACAGGATCGATCCACGGTCACTTCCTGCCCCTCTGGGGTGCCGGGGCGATTGCGATCTTCTGCGTGGCGATGTTCGCCATGGTCCTCGACCGGCTGTTCGGGATGCTCGCCGTGATCCCCGCCGTCGGCGTGCTGATGTTCCTCGGCACGCCCTCCTCCGACGGCTCGCTCTCGGTCTACATGGTGCCGGAGTTCTTCCGCACCCTGCACGACTACCTGCCCATGCCGGCAGCCGTCGAAACCGTCCGGTCGATCCTCTACTTCAACGGGGATGTCGCGATCCAGCACCTCCAAGTGCTCGGGATCTGGGGACTCGTGTCCCTCGCCCTGGTGTTCGTCATCGACTCGCTGAAAACCGTCCGCACCGAACACGACTTCGGCGACCTCGCGAAGCCTCTCACCCCGGCCCCGACGGGTCCGACCGGCGCAGCATCCGAGGACGAAGGGGACGCACCGGACTACGAGCTGTGGGAAGCCGACCTCGCAACCACAACCTCCGCTGAGGACGAGGATGGCGAGTCCCGCACCGAACGCGAACTCGAGCCGGCAGGGGCGTAGGGTCCGACGCGGCTCATGAGAACAGGGCATCGCCCCGCTGCAGAGCGGGGCGATGCCCTGTTCGGCTCAATGGGGGACGTGCGGGATCGGCTGCGGGGTGGATTACCCGTGATGGAGGACAAGATGGCCACTACTCACGCTGGGAAGACGTGAAGCAGCGTCGCCCTGCGATCAGCGACGAGCGCCGCGGCGAGGTCGAGCAGGACCTTGCACTCGGCCAGCTGGTCTACGACCTTCGCACCGCTGCCGGGCTGAGCCAGCGCGAGCTCGCCGCGCGGATGAAGACCACCCAGTCGGTGATCTCCCGCCTCGAAGAAGGCGGCGGCGCGAAGAACCGGATCGACACCCTCGCCCGGCTCGCCACCGCACTCGGCCGACACCTCGTCCTGTCGTTCCCGGAAGAGCCTTMCGTGCGGACCGCGGACTCCGTCCAGGTCGCCTGACCAGCCCACGTCATCACGCGCGGAGGCGATCCTCCGTGCGTAAGAATCGCGTAAACCTGAGCACCCGCGAACGCCTCTGAACCTGCAACAACACCGCCGCGAACCCAGCCATATCAACCGAAGTGCCACTGAACGCCCCCGAGCCTCCACGTAGAGGCGGGGTTCAAATCCCTCCGTCTCCGCATAAAACCCCTGGTTAACAGGGGTTTTCTTGTTGCCACGGCGGGCTGATTCAACGTGCCGCGTTGGCAAAAGTGACCCCCGGGTGACCCCCACGGAGTCACTCGGGGGTCACTTGAGGGGTAGCGGCACCGCTCGCTCGCGCACACACCAGTGCGTGCGGGGGCAGAATTCCGGGGAAGTCGGCCGGCTCAAGCGCTTGAGGTGCACCACCCCGCACAGGTGGCGACCTATCGCCGGGTCGATCCTCGGCATGCTACTGCAGGGGACTCGTTCGTCGACTCGCTCTAGTCCGTCTCAGGAACGTCATCCGGTCGCCGCCTGCAAACAGGCGTGAATGCTTCGCGAACTACCCGAGTGCCTTCGGTCCCAGCATCCGGGCGATCGTCTGGCGGATGTCGGGAACTGCGTCGACGAGGCGCTCCAAAGGGCATCGGAAGGTGACGGCGCTGACGCTGATCGCGCCAGAAGGTGTTGCGGAGCCGTCGAGGTGGATCGGGATCGCGACACAGTTGACGCCGATCTCGTTCTCCTGGTCGTGGATACCGAAGCCGCGCCGCCGAGTCTCCGCGAGCTCTTCGAGAAGCGCCTCCGCGGTGACCAGGGTGTTCGGCGCTTCCGGTCGAGAGGGAACTCGCCGAACCAGTCGGTCACCTGGGCGAGGTCGTGGAGCTGACTGCTCAGGAGCGTCTTTCCGACACCGGTCCGGTATGCCGGGTTTCGGCCGCCGACGCCAACGAACACCACCGCGAGTGGATTGCCCACCGCAGGTCGGGATCAAGCCGCCAACATCGACTCGGCAACTACCACGCAGCCGTCGACGCATGACTCAACTGGCGAGCAGCTTGATCCTGACGGCGGCAACGTCCTCGTCTCCGAGAATTGTCAGCCTCTCGTCCCCATTAAGGATGCGGCCGTCGACCCAGGTGCCGTCTTGCAACCGCAGCTCCCTAACGCTGTCGATCTCGACGGTTGATCCCGCTCGTGTGAAATCGATCATCGCCTGCTGACCGATTGCGATGTACTCGAGCGGTCCGGTCGCGAAAATGATTCCAAACGGGCGTACGTCTGCCGGGGAAGGGCCATGCAAGTCTGTCAACGTCTCGCTCGGGCGGGGGGCGGGCTCGGGCAGTCGGACACCTACGTCGAGCAGCATCTGCGCGAGCAGCTTCGGGGCGCTCCTGACGACGACGGTCGTGGAACCGAGCTCGGCTGTAACGGATTCGGTGTGTTCGTCGAGCGCAAATCCCGCGATGTGGTTGTCCCGTTGCGCGTCGATGATCTGCGGGGCAAACGCGATGAGCTTCCTGAATGCCTCGGTCACTTGGCTGCCCTCGCGGATATCGTCGAAACCGAAGACGTGGTAGCCAATGGCGTTGAACCCCCCGACCGCGCGGAATGCGTCGCCCGTCAAGATACGCGCCTCGGGGACGAACAGGGGGCTCGTCGCGGCTGAGTACTCGCGCATGACAGGCTCGCTGTCCGAGACGTAGATGTCGGGGGAAATGAAGTCGAGCGATGGAGCCGCCGCCCGCCACACGCCACTCATTCGCGCAGTCGGACCCCCGCTCGGATATTGACCGGGCGCGTCCTGACCGGGCTGCGGGCCTAGCCAGGCGTTCGCGTAGGCCGGCAGGGCAAGGATCGCCTTTCCCTTCGAGGCCAAAGCGCCCAGATAGCTGCCGAAACCCCAAGCCATGAACACCTCATCGGCGACTGGGTTGCTGTCACCGAAGCGGTCCTGCCAGGACCAATCAGCGGGCGCGGACTCAGCGAACAGTGCGACGATGTCTTCACGAAAGTCCCCGGGATTGTTCTCGACAGCCTGGATCAGCTGCGAGGGGATTGGCGACATCCACGACGACATGGCGGCTGCCGAGTGATCGCGGCTCGCTCCTAGGAGACCAACTTCGTTCTCCACCTGCATGAGTATCACCGTGTGCTCCGCGTCCACCCGGGCGATGTGCGCCAGCAGCGCCGCATACGCCGCCTCGTCCGCATCTCTCAGGGCGATGGAGAACACCGACAACGTGGGTCGCGGCATCGACCCCTCGTACGTGAGTGGCGCAGGCAGTGGCGCCGGTCCCCGGTCCGCTCGCTCAAAACGCCTCGAATCCGCCCGAACCCACGTCGGGGCATAGGTCGAGGAGGCGTTCTTGAACGCCCCGAACCAAATCAGAACCAGACGCACACCCGCCGAGCGCGCGCCCGCCAGCAACTCGTCCACCACCGCAAAATCGAACGCACCTTCGGTCGGCTCTACCTGATCCCACCCCACCGAAGCGACGATCGAATTGACCCCGGACTCTCGTATCCGTGACCAGATCGGCGCCATATAGAAGCCGTCGGAGGAACTGGAATTGTGTAGCTCACCACCCAGACAGAGAAAGGGTGACCCGTCGACGATCAGTCGCGTATGTGCGCCCGTCCGCTCCAATCGAGGCAGTTTCGACATCGATGCTCCTTTGGTCAGGTTTTGGTCAAGCCGACACGTGAGTAGGCCGTGTGCCTATTCGTCGACCACGCCGGGATTGTCGGAGCCGACGTAGCGGAAGCCGGCAAGCGATGCGACGCCTCGGATAGCTGAGATTCCGAATAGTCTTCCCGTCATTCCGCCGGCCACCTCGGTTGACACATATCGGCCGTCCGTGCGGCCGGTTTCCACGAAATCGTCGTTCTCGATGTACCCGGCGACGAGCACGTCGGGGCCTCGCGTCGTGTCAAACTCGTCGCCGGTAAGCGGGAGCGCCCTGATTTCAAGCTGAGGAAGTGTGGAGAATTTCCGCACGTCGAACACGATTCGGTTGCCACCGATGACGAGAACAGTAGTGAGCTGGTCACCATCGAGCTCCAACCGCAGTTGGTGCTTTCGGTCTATGCGAATGGAGAACGCTGCTGATCGGGTCGTCGTAAGGACCACACGAGCGGATGCGTAGAGCCGGTCCTGACGTCGGCCGATGAACGTTTCGATGTCATCGCGGGTCGCGGAAAGGTCCCAACCATTCTCCATGATTGTGACGACAGAGCCGGGGAAAGTCTCGTCGCCGATCCAAGTTGGGGGGAGCGGCTCGCCGAGGGTGAGCGACTCCCGGCTGACGCTCTCGGGGGGTTCGATCGGTCGGCCGACGACCGGCCAGCCCTCGATCCATTCGATCTCCGATGCAAACGACTCGCGACCCAGGACATGCCACTCAGGGCTGCTGCCGCGGGGCCGAACGGCGAGGTACACGATCGCCCATTCGTCGGTCCCGAGCTGGACGATGTCGGAATGACCGGTGCTCTGCACCGGGGATGCCTGGCCCCGTCTGGTGAGAATAGGGTTCGCCGGATTCCCCTCGAACGGTCCAGTTGGAGCGCTCCCTCGAGCGATGGTGACCGCGTGGCCGCGCTCGGTTCCGCCTTCAGCGATGAGCAGATACCAGTACTCGCCGCGCTTGAAGATGTGGGGACCCTCGGGAAACTTGCCGCCGCTGCCGGACCAGAGGCTTCGAGGTTCGGTGAGGACTTGTCCGGTGCGGGCATCAATCTCGACCTGTTGAATCCCGTGTCGCGATGCGTAGCTCACGTAGCACTTGCCGTCGTCGCCCCAGGCGATGTCGGGG
>NZ_JBFUFC010000110.1:0-12352 GCF_056403635.1 Microbacterium sp. P2_F9
CTATCCGATCGTGCGCCGGTCGCTGCGCGTGGGTTCACGGTCGTACTCGATCAAGAAGCTCGAGCCGCTGTACATGGGCGACGAGGTGCGCACCAGCGACGTCCAGAAGGGCGACGACTCGATCGTCAAGTACGTCCAGGCGCGGGCGCTGCAGGAAGACGGCGACACCGCGGGCGCCGGCCAAATCCTCGACGATCTCGCCGACTACAACCGATACGACTGCGTCTCGACCCGGCGCCTCCGGGACTGGCTCGTCGACCGGGCGCGCGAGGCCAATCTGCGGCCGTCACCGGAGCCCGAGCCCGACGAGAAGGTGTACGAGCCGTCGCCGCGCGCCCTCGCCCT
Organism: Microbacterium sp. P2_F9; assembly: GCF_056403635.1. NCBI lineage: Bacteria > Bacillati > Actinomycetota > Actinomycetes > Micrococcales > Microbacteriaceae > Microbacterium > Microbacterium sp. P2_F9. The sequence goes on from NZ_JBFUFC010000110.1 coordinate 346, forward strand.
GTCCGCCGCGTCGCGCAGCCTCCCGGACGACTCGGACGACGCCCAGTCGCTGCGCCTCGCGTCCGCCGCGATCGACTACTACCCGCGCGAGGCGAAGAGCTACTGGGGAACGCACTTCCTGCGCCTGCGCGAGCCCGTCGCCATCTGGGAAGAGGTGCGCGACGTCGTCGTGCTCGACGGCGCCCGGTGCCAGGTGATCGAGGACTGGAATCGCCCAGAGGGCGCCAGGGCCGACCGGCGCGTGCTCGAGCTGCGCGGCGAGCTCGCGCCCGGCACCCGTCTGAGCGCAGGGACCGACCCCTTCGCGCTCTACGAGCTGCCTGCGCCGTTCCCGTTCGAGCCGTCGCCGCGCTGGATCCATGCCGACCACCGCGTGCAGGTGGTCGAGGTCCTCGACGACGGCGCGATCGTCGAGGAATACGCGGTGCAGGGCGAGACGTGGTCAGAGCTGCCGATCGCCCTGACTCCGCCGCCCCCGCCGCGCGCGGGCAACCAGCAGTCCGCGATCGACGCGTGGGCCGATACGCTCATCGCCGCGGCCCCGGCTTTCCCCGAAGACCCTGCGACCGACATCCTGCGCCGGCGCCCGCCGCGCACCCTTCGACAGGCTCAGGGAGCGGCTGGAGGGCTCGCGCAGTCGTCGGGGAACGACGTCGATGCGATCGTGCGGTCGCTCCTCGACCTGGACCGCAGCTACCTCGCGGTGCAGGGCCCACCAGGCACCGGTAAGACCTACGTCGGCTCGCACGTCATCGCGCGCCTGATCCGCGAGCACGGCTACAAGATCGGCGTGGTCGCCCAGTCGCACGCCGTGGTCGAGAACATGCTCGACCGCATCGTCGACGCCGGCGTCTCGCCCGCGCAGGTGGCCAAAGCGCCGAAGGATGCCTCGGCCGAGACATCCTTCACCGTCATCCCCAAGAACGGCATGGCGGCGTACGTAGCCGAGCAGACCGGCGGGTTCGTCGTCGGCGGAACGGCATGGGACTTCAGCCACGAGGGCCGGATTCCCCGTGGCAGCCTCGACCTGCTGGTGATCGACGAAGCCGGGCAGTTCTCGCTCGCCTCCACGATCGCCGTGTCGCTCGCCGCGTCGCGCCTGCTCCTCCTGGGCGATCCGCAGCAGCTGCCCCAGGTGACCCAGGGCACCCACCCCGAGCCGGTGGACACGTCCGCGCTCGGCTGGGTGATGGACGGATCGGATGTCGTTCCACCCGAGTTCGGGTACTTCCTCGCCCGCACCTGGCGCATGCATCCGGCCGTCGCGGAGCCGGTGTCGCGGCTGTCGTACCGCGGCGAGCTCGCGTCGCATCCCTCCGCGGGGCTGCGCGTCCTCGAGGGCATCGAGCCCGGACTGGCGGCGGTCCCAGTGCGCCACCACGGCAACTCCACCCAATCGCGGGAGGAGGCGGAGGCCGTCGTGACGATCGTGCGAGGGCTGCTCGGCCGGGCCTGGACCGGCACGACGGTGAGTGACGAAGAGATCACCGTGCTCGCCCCGCGCGCGCTCGAGCAGTCGGACATCATCATCGTCACGCCCTACAACGCGCAGCAGGTGGAAATCGAGGAGTCCCTCGCGGCGGCAGGGTTCGATCGTGTGCCGGTCGGCACGGTCGACAAGTTCCAGGGCAAAGAGGCCGTGGTGGCGATCCTTTCGCTGGCGGCGTCGTCGGGCCGCGACGCGCCGCGCGGTCTGGAGTTCCTGCTCCTGCGCAACCGCCTCAATGTCGCGATCTCACGAGCCATGCACACCGCGTACGTCGTGCATTCGCCCGGACTCCTCGACGACCTGCCGCACACGCCGGAAGGCGTCGCACGGCTGAGCGGATTCGCCCGGCTCGTCCTGCACTGACCCCGAGTTCTGCAGCGGAGGTATCAAAGGCGCGGCAGCGGACTCTCTCCTGGGGAAGGGGGAGTCAGCGATGAGCGCAGTCGAACACGCAGCGTCAGCCGCGATCGAGGAAGTTGCGGACGACGGGAATCGAACCGGTCACGGCATCCGGTTCTGGATCCACCGCTATCTGCCGGCAGAGATCGTGGGCACGGCGGCGCTGATCCTCGCCGGATTCGGCGTCACGGCCTGGACCGACGCCCCGGCCGTCATCGCCATAGCCGCCCTGATCGGCGAGAGCATCGGCTTTTACGCCGTCCTCGCCTTCACCGTCTACCTCGAGCAGATCCGGGTGGTCCGGCCCGGCCGCGGCATCACCCGCTCCCGCCGACGCGCGGGCGTGCGCACGCTGCTGCTCCTGGCTGCGGAGTTCGGGCCGTCCGAACTGCTCGACTCGCTCGTGATCCGGCCTGCCGCGCTCGTGCTCGGCGTGTGGCTGATCCCGGATCCGTTCTGGGGGCTCCTCGCCGGCAAGGTCGTCGCCGACATCGTCTTCTACGCGATCGCGGCCGGCGCATTCACCGTCACCGACCGCACCGGGCTGCGCGGCGCCACCGAGGAGAACGCATCATGAACCAGCCACACCCGCCGATCCGGCCGCCGCACGCGTTCCTCGAGAGCCGTCGTGCTGAGACCGCCGCACTGCTGGCGATGGATCAGGCCCGCGCGGCGCTCGCGGTGCACGGCACGCCGCTGCTGCTGCTGGACACCGACCGCGTGCGCCGGCAGTTCCGCCGGCTGCAGGCCGCCCTCCCGACCGTGCGCTTCCACTACGCCGTGAAGGCGCTCGCGCACCGCGAGGTCATCCGCGCGCTCGCCGCGGAGGGGTGCGGTTTCGATATCGCGTCGGATGCCGAGCTGGCCCTGCTGCGCGCCGAAGGCATCGCCGCGCACCGGGTGATCCACACGCACCCGGTCAAGAAGAGCTCCGAGATCGCCGAAGCGCTGGATGCCGGCATCCGCACCTTCGTCATCGACAATGCCGGGGAGCTCGCGAAGTTCGCCGGTGCGCCGGCGGAGACGCGGCTGCTGATCCGCCTCGCGTACCGGAGCCCGCACGCCAAGAGCGACCTGTCATCGAAGTTCGGCGTGGGCCCCTTCGAGGCCGCGCAGCTCGTCGCCAGGGCGCGCGACTTCGGACTGCGCGTGGCGGGCTTCAGCTTCCACGTCGGAAGCCAGCTCGACGACCCCGCGCGGTTCGCCGCAGCGACGAACGACACCCTCGATCTCATGGCGGAGCTCGAGCGCGCCCAGGGGGTGCGCTTCGACACCCTCGACATCGGCGGCGGGTTCCCGGTCGGCTACGACACCCCGGTCGCCCCGCTGGAGGAGGTCGCCGCCGCGATCCGACCGATTCTCGAGGAGCGGGCCGCCCACCTCAGGGTGATCGCCGAACCCGGGCGCATCCTCGTCGCCGAAGCCATGACGCTCGTCACGAGCGTGGTGGGTGTGGCTGAGCGGGCCGACGGGCTCTGGGCCTACCTCGATGATGGGGTCTACGGTTCGTACTCGAACGTCGTCAGCGAGGACGTGCACCCGCTCGTCTTCGCGGTGCGGGAGCTGGACGCGCCTGACCCGTCATCGCACCGCTGGACGACACTCGCGGGTCCGACGTGCGACAGCGCCGACGTCGTCGCGCGCGAGGAGCTGCTGCCCGAGCTCGCGGTCGGAGATCTGCTGGTGAGCCCGACGATGGGCGCCTACACCGCGGTCACGGCCAGCCGGTTCAACGGCCGCGCGCTCACGCCCATCGCGGCACTGCGCGGCGTACCCGACATCGGGGCGCAGTCGGCACCCGCGCCCGAACCGGTCGAGCTGCGATCGGTCGGAGAGCTGCAGCGTCAGCTGTAGACCCGCAGCGGTGGCTCAGACGGTGCCGTAGAGGCGATCGCCCGCGTCGCCGAGCCCGGGGACGATGTACCCCTTCTCGTTGAGGCGCTCGTCGAGCGCTCCCAGCACGAGGGTCACGTCCCGGTCGCCGCACTGCTTCTCGATCGCGGCCACGCCCTCGGGGGCACCCAGCAGGCAGATGGCGGTTACGTCCTGTGCCCCGCGCTTGAACAGGAACTCGATCGCCGCGCCGAGGGACCCTCCGGTGGCGAGCATGGGGTCCAGGACGAAGCACTGCCGGTCGCTCAGGTCGTCGGGCAGTCGTTCGGCGTAGGTCGACGGCACGAGGGTCTCCTCGTTGCGCACCATGCCGAGGAAGCCGACCTCAGCCGTGGGGATGAGCTTGACCATGCCCTCCAGCATCCCGAGTCCGGCGCGGAGGATCGGCACCACGAGCGGGCGCGGCTCGCCGATGCGAACGCCGATCGTTGTGGTGACGGGGGTGCGGATCTCGTGCGGCTCCACGCGCACGTTGCGCGTCGCCTCGTACGCGAGCAGCGTGACGAGCTCTTCGGTGAGCTGACGGAACACCGGCGACGGGGTGCGCTCGTCGCGCAGCACCGTGAGCTTGTGGGTGATGAGCGGGTGGTCGGCGACGTGGAGGCGCATACGCTCAGGTTAGCCGGGTCGTAGTCTCGTGGTGTGATGACCGACCCTGCGGATCTCGCCGCGATGGACCGCGCGCTCGCGCTCGCCGCGGAGGCCGGCGCTGGTGGCGACGTCCCCGTCGGGGCGGTGGTGACGGATGCCGCGGGCACCGTGATCGGCGAAGGCCGGAACCTCCGCGAACTCACGCACGATCCGCTCGCCCACGCCGAGGTCGTCGCGATGCGGGAGGCCGCGGCATCCGTCGGAAGCTGGAATCTCGAGGGATGCACGCTCGTGGTGACCCTCGAGCCCTGCCTGATGTGCGCCGGCGCGCTGCTCCAGGCACGCCTGTCGCGGCTCGTCTTCGGCGCGTGGGACGACAAGGCCGGGGCGGCGGGTTCGGTGTACGACGTCGTGCGCGATCGGCGCCTGCCGTACCGTGCCGAGGTGGTCGCGGGAATTCGAGCGGATGCCGCATCCGCACTGCTGCAGGAGTTCTTCGCCTCGCGGCGCTGAGCCTGCCCCGCTCGGTCAGCGCGGCAGCTGGGGGAGCACTTCGGTGCCGAGGTACTCGACGTGGTCGATGTCCTGCAGGTCGAGCAGCTGCAGATACACCCGGTCGATCCCCAACTCGGCGTACCGCGTCATCCGCTCGGCGACCTCGTCCGCGTCGCCGACGATGCTGACGCCGTCGCGGACCTCCGCCGCGGTCTTTCCCACACGTGCCGCCCGCCGCCCGATTGCGGCATCGTCCGGCCCCGCGAAGGTCGACATCGCGAGCGAGAGCGACAGGCTCGCGGGATCCCGCCCGATGCGTTCGCACGCTGCGTGCACGCGCGCGATCCGCTCCGGGATGTCGGCGAGTGCGGGGAAGCCGAGATTGAACTCGGTCGCGAACCGCGCGGCGAGCTCCGGCGTGCGGCGCGGGCCGTTTCCGCCCACGATGACGGGCACGCGTGCCTGGATGGGCTTGGGCAGTKCCGGGGCATCCGTCAGCGAGTAGTGCGCGCCGACGAAGCTGTACGTGTCGCCGACCGGGGTGGACCACAGGCCGGTGATCAGCTCGAGCTGCTCCTCGAGCAGGTCGAACCGCTTCACGGGGAACGGGATGCCGTACGCCAGATGCTCGCGCTCGAACCACCCCGCGCCGAGGCCCAGCTCGACGCGGCCGCCGGACATCGCATCGACCTGCGCGACCTGGATCGCCAGGATCCCCGGAATCCGGAACGTCACCGATGAGACGAGCGTGCCGAGCCGGATGCGCGAGGTCTCGCGGGCGAGACCGGCGAGGGTCGTCCAGGCGTCGGTGGGGCCGGGGAGGGGATCACCCGCCGAGCCGCGCAGATAGTGGTCCGAGCGGAAGAAGCCGTCGAAGCCGAGGCGCTCAGCCGTCTGGGCGAAGGCGAGCTGGTCGTCGTAGCTGGCGCCGAGCTGCGGCTCGGTGAACAGGCAGTACTGCATCGAGATCGGTCAGTCGCTCGAGCGGACGACGATCTCCTCGGTCAGCGGGGCCGGCCCGCCCGCCCGCAGGATGTCGGGCTCCAGGTAGATCACCCGTGCGATCGGCACGGCTTCGCGCACCCGCGCCTCGATCACGTCGATATCGTTCGCGATCTCGCCGAGCAGCCGATCGGAGGCGAAGCCGAGCTTGGCCGCCACCAGCAGTTCGTCGGGGCCGAGGTAGAGGGTCTTCATGTGGATGACCTTCTCCACCTGCGGGCCGCCCTCGAGCGCGGCGAGGATGCGGTCGTGGTCGGCCATCGTCGCGCCCTCACCCACGAGCAGGCTCTTGGTTTCGATGCCCAGGACGATCGCCACGAGCACGAGCAGGGAGCCGATCAGGAGCGTGCCGACGGCGTCGTACACCGAGTTGCCGGTGATGGCGGTCAGGGTGACGCCGAGCAGCGCGAAGACGAGACCGATCAGCGCGGCGATGTCTTCGAGCAGCACGACAGGCAGTTCGGGCGCTTTCGCGTGGCGGACGAACGACACCCAGGACTGGTCCTTGCCGCGCACATGGTTGCTCTCGCGGATGGCGGTGCGCAGCGAGAACGACTCGAGCACGATCGAGATCAGCAGCACCGTGACCGGCACCCACACGTTCTCGAGCGGGTGCGGGTGCTGCAGCTTCTCGATGCCGTGGTTGATCGAGAACAGGCCACCGACGGTGAACAGGATGATCGAGACCAGGAAGGCGTAGACGTAACGTTCGCGCCCGTAGCCGAAGGGGTGGTCCGCGTCGGCCCGGCGCCTGGACAGCCGTCCACCGAGGAGAAGCAGGATCTGGTTGCCAGTGTCGGCGAGCGAGTGGATCGCCTCGGCGAGCATCGATGCCGAGCCCGACACGATCCAGGCGATGAACTTCGCGACCGCGATGCCGAGGTTCGCGAACATGGCCGCGATGATCGCCTTGGTGCCACCCTCTGTACTCATGCGCTGAGTCTACGGTCGCCGTTGATCGCGTCGGCGCGCGGGTGACGACTGCAGGGTCAGTCCGAAGACCTGATGATGATGGCCTCGGTCGCCGGGGACGGATCGGCGGGATGCCCGACGTAGCCGATCACCTGGAGGAGGGCGCTGCGGAACTCCGCCGGACGCTCCAGGTGCGGGGAGTGACCGACACCCTCCAGGGCGACCTCGGTGACCTCGCCGCCCGCGGTGGCGTATGCCCCGAGCACGTCGCGGGTCTGCGACACCATCTCCTGCGCGGGTGCGACGTCGGCGCCGGGCCATCCGGGGACGATCCCGAGCGCCCCGAGGTGGTTGAAGTCGTAGAACGACGCGTCGGAGACGATGGCGTCGGCCGTGCCGTGGATCCACAGGATCGGCGGCTTCGGGGTGAGGGCGACGATGCCGGCGGTGTTGAAGTGCTTCGGGGCCATGGTGTTGAGCACGCCCGTCGTCCCCGCTGCGAATCCCGGCCAGTTCTCGCTGGCCACGGCGTCGCCTGGGTAGTTGCCCACCGCCGTCGAGGTCGACAGCATCGAGGCGACCCAGACGTCTTCGTGGGCGGTCTGATAGCCCTCGGCGACATATCCGGAGCGGAACACGCTGCGCGGCGACGTCGCCGCCTCGTCGCTGGTGTCGCGGGCGTTCAGACGCTCGACGAAGTCCGGGTTCGCACCCCCGCCGCCGCTTCCGGCGTCGTCGTCGGTGAGTCGTGATCCGTCGCGTCGCGTGCCGCCGAATCCGTACGGGGAGACAGGTGACTGCAGCGTGAGGCTGAGCACCGGGTGGTCGAGGGCGTACTGCATGACCACGCCTGCACCCATCGACCAGCCGACGAGGTGAGCGGACGGGATGCCGAGCGTCTCGAGCGTCGCCGATACGTCGTCGCTGAAGTCCCGGAGGCCGCGTGTGGCATCCACGGGCGCGTTCTCGGTGTCTCCGAAGCCGCGCAGATCGATCGCGATCACCCGCAGCTCGCTCGGAAGATCCTGCATGATCTCCTGCCAGAACAGCGAAGAGGACACGTTGCCGTGGATCAGCACGACCGTCTTCTCCGGTGCCGTCGCAGGATCGTCACCGACCCGCTCCAGAATGTTCACCAACAGCCGGGGCGTCTCGATCGCACGTGCCGTGATGCCGTCGAACAGGGTCATGCCGCATCCTTCGCTGTCCCGCGGGAACCCCACTGCACCCGCTTCTTCGACCATAGTCCGGCGGTCGGCGCGGGTGAATGGCGGATCTCCGGGGAGCGCGGGGCCGGCCGGCCCAAAGCCGTTCACGCTCGCTCGCTAGCATGGTCGGCATGCCTGAAACCCTCCCCTCCATCGCGATCCTCGGCGCCGGCTCGATGGGCGGTGCGGTGCTGCGCGGGCTCGTCGCGTCCGGACTCGCCGCCGGCGGCATCACCGCGACCAATCGCTCTGCGGCGAAGGCCGACGAGCTCGCCGAGCTTGCCGGGGTGACCAGCGTCGCCCTCGAACGTCAGCCATCGGGGAATGCGGATGCCGCGGCATCCGCCGACATCATCCTGATCGGCGTGAAGCCGGCGATGGTGCCCGACCTGCTGCGCGAGATCGCGCCGCGTCTGAGCCCCGGGACCATCGTGGTCAGCCTGGCAGCCGGTGTGACGATTGCGACCTTCCAGGAGATCCTGGGCGCGCAGATCGCCGTGCTGCGCTCCATGCCGAACACGCCTGCGCTGGTCGGCAAGGCCGTCACGGGTCTTGCTGCCGGCGACGGCGTGAGCCCTGCCCAGACCGCGCTCGTCCGGCGCCTCTTCGAGACGGTGGGTTCCGTGGTCGAGGTCCCGGAGAGCCAGATCGACGCGCTCTCCACGATCTCGGGGTCGGGCCCGGCGTACGTCTTCCTCCTGATCGAGGAGCTCACCGAAGCCGCCGTCGGCAAGGGCTTCACCGAGGAGCAGGCGCGACTCATGGCCGAGCAGACGTTCATCGGCGCGACCGCGCTGCTCGAGGCATCCGGCGACGAGCCTGCCGCGCTGCGTCGCAAGGTGACGAGCCCGAAGGGCACCACCGAGAGAGCGGTCGCGGTGCTCAAGCACGCGCAGCTCGCAGGCCTCTTCGCTGAGGCGACGGATGCCGCGCTCGCCCGCGCGCGCGAGCTCGCTGCCGGCTCCTGACCGCTGCCGCACCGAGCCGGGGTGAGGCGGCGTCCCGTGTCGTGATCCGCGCGCAATCGTTCGGGCGTAGAGTGCTCAGCCGTGGCAGGTCGCGTCAGCGCAGAGAGAGCGCGTATCCGGCGCCGGCTCCGTGTGCACCCGGCGCAGAGCATCGTCAGCGGATTCACGGTCGTCCTGCTGCTCGGCACGGGGGCGTTGATGCTTCCCGCCGCGTCCCGCAGCGGCGAGGGCACCAACTTCTATGACGCGCTCTTCACGGCGACCTCTGCCGTGTGCGTCACCGGTCTCACGGTCGTCGACACGGCCACGCACTGGAGCGGACTCGGGCTCGTCGTCATCCTGCTCCTGATCCAGCTCGGCGGCCTCGGGATCATGATCTTCGCCTCGCTGGTCGGTCTCGTCCTCGCCCGCAAGATGAGCGTCCGGTCGCGACTCAACGCCGCGACCGAGGCGAACGTCATCGAGCTGTCCGACATCCGGGGACTCGTCCGCAGGATCGTGCTGATCTCGCTGCTGATCGAGGCCGTGACGTTCTGCTTCCTCTTCGCCCGGTTCCTGCTCGGCTACGGCTACAGCGTCGGCGATGCCGCGTGGCACGCGCTGTTCCACTCGGTGTCGTCGTTCAACAACGCCGGATTCGCGCTGTACAGCGACAACCTCATCGGCTTCGCGGCCGACCCGTTCATCTGCCTGCCGATCAGCGCCGCCGTCATCCTCGGCGGTCTGGGGTTCCCGGTGCTGCTGCAGCTGCGCCGGGAGTTCCGCAACACGCTGCGCTGGACCATGAACACACGCATCGTGCTCGCGGCGACCCCGCTGCTGCTCGTGCTGGGCACGGCTTACATCACGATTCTCGAGTGGTCCAACCCGCGCACGCTCGGCCGCTACGACCCGGCCGCCCGGCTGCTGATCGGGTTCTTCCAGTCGGTGCAGACGCGCACGGCCGGGTTCAACTCCGTCGACATCGGGCTGATGCACGACGAGACGTGGGTGGGGATGGACATCCTGATGTTCATCGGCGGCGGACCAGCCGGCACGGCCGGTGGCATCAAGGTAACGACGTTCGCCGTGCTCTTCTTCATCATGCTGGCCGAGCTGCGCGGCCGCGCGGTGGTCAACGTCTTCGGCAAGCAGCTCTCCCGTGCGGTTCATCGCCAGGCGATCACGGTCGTGCTCATCGCCATCGCCGCGATCATGTCCGGCACGATCGCCCTGATGATCTTCACCGAACTGCCGTTCGACAAGGTGCTCTTCGAGGCGATCTCGGCATTCGGCACGGTGGGTCTCACGACCGGCATAACCTACGACCTGCAGCCCGCCGCCGAAGTGGTGCTCGTGCTGCTGATGTTCCTGGGCCGGCTCGGTCCGCTCACGCTGGGCTCCGCCCTGGCCTTGCGCGACCGCGAGATCCTGTACACCTATCCGAAGGAGAGGCCCGCCATTGGCTAAATTCCCCCTCTTGGGCACGAGTGCCCGTCGCATCGCCGAAGCCGATTCCGTCGCCGTGATCGGCCTCGGCCGGTTCGGAAGCGCGCTGGCGCTCGAACTCATGGACACAGGCACGGAGGTCCTCGGCATCGACACCGACGAGGACCTCGTGCAATCGCACAATGGTCAGCTGACCCAGGTGGTGCGGGCCGATGCCACGAAGGAGGAGGTGCTCCGCCAGCTCGCGGTGCACGAATTCGATCGCGTCGTCGTGGCGATCGGGCACGACATCCAGTCCTCGATCCTGGTGTGCGCGCTCCTTCGCCACATGGAGGTGCCCATCATCTGGGCGAAGTCCATCAGCGAGCAGCACGGTCGCATCCTCGAGCAGCTCGGCGTCCACCACATCGTGAATCCCGAGCAGGACATGGGGCGAAGGGTCGCGCACCTCGTGCGCGGCGCGGCGATGGACTATCTGGAGATCGAGCCGGGGTACTCACTCGCGAAGATCTCCGCGCCGCCGGACTACCAGGGCACAGCCCTGGGCGCGACGAACCTGCGGCAGGCGCACGGCGTCACGGTCACGGCCTTCAAGGGGAAGGGCGATCGCTGGGTCAACGCCGACAATCAGACGGTGCTCTCGCCGGGCGACGCGATCCTCATCGTGGGCCCGACCGATCGTGTCGAGGCCTTCGCGCAGTTGACGTAGCGCGTCAACGGTCGAGCGAGGCGAACCGCTCGATGTCGCTGTTCGTGCCCGAGACGATGATGAGGTCGTGGTTGGTGACGATGGTGTTCGCCTCGGCATAGCGGAACGGCTTGCCGGGGCTCTTCACTCCCACCACGGTGATGTTGTACTTCGTCCGCACCCCGGACTCGTTGAGCCCGACGCCCCGGATGAACTTGGGCGGGTACATCTTGGCGAGGGCGAAGTCGTCGTCGAAGTTGATGAAGTCCAGCATCCGTCCGCTCACGAGGTGCGCGACGCGCTCGCCGGCCTCGCGCTCGGGGTAGATGACATGGTTCGCGCCGACGCGGGACAGGATCTTGCCGTGCGACTGCGAGACCGCCTTCGCCCAGATCTGCGGGACCTTCAGGTCGACGAGGTTGGCGGTGATGAGGACGGATGCCTCGATGCTCGAGCCGACCGCAACCACCGCGACCTGGAAGTCCTGAGCACCGACCTGCCGCAGCGCATCGATGTTCTTCGCGTCGGCCTGCACCGTGTGCGTCAGTCGCTCCGACCACTTCTGCACGAGTTCGAGGCTGTCGTCGATCGCGAGCACCTCGCGGTCGAGCCGGTCGAGCTCGCCGGCGCAGGCGGCGCCGAAGCGCCCGAGGCCGATGACGAGGACGGGTGCGTCGCCGCGGATCTGCTCAACCAACGATCGGCCTTTCCACCGGCAGCGAATACAGCTGCGAACGGGATGTCGCGGCCACGGCCGCGGCGAGAGTCACTGTACCAACGCGACCCATGAACATCGTCAGCGCCATGATGTAGATGCCCGGGTCTGGCAGGGTTTCGGTGAGTCCCGTCGACAGGCCGACGGTGGCGAAGCCGGAGATCACGTCGAACAGGACGTCTTCGACGTGTGCGCCGGTGAAGTGGGTGATGGTGATCG
>NZ_JBFUFC010000111.1:0-12202 GCF_056403635.1 Microbacterium sp. P2_F9
TAGGAGTGAGCGATCACCCGCCGCCAGCCGATCCGATTCGTAGCTCAACAAGGCAGCCACGGCCGTTGGAACGCCGGACCACGCGGAGAACAGCACCTGCTTGGTGACACTCCCGTCGGCGAAGGGCGCATAGATCGGCCCAGGTTCGAGATAGGGCATCGTGGGCGGAACCCACAGCAGCTGCCACCACCCGCGACGCACGGTCTCATCTGCGAGCGCCCGCAGGTGTCCGTTGCCGAGGTCCACGGGATCGAATGCCTCGACATGGTGTCGCCCGAGGGTGCGAGTTGCGTTGAGCGCGTCCGAAATCGCCGTGGGGTCGGCGTCGTGGCGTCGTGCCTTGATGCGCTCGGCGGGCTTGTAGCCGTCCATGAAGTTGGCGAAGTACGGGATCGACTTCCAGTACTCGATGTCGATGGGTGACTCGACGACTTCGCCGAGTCGGCGCAGCGCAGCCCAATCTCCGATGTCTTCGACCGACGGTGACGCGCTCGGCAGGTGTCGAACTTCGATGAGATCCTCGCGCTCGCCGATGGGCGGCCTCTCCGATCTACTCATGAAGGGAAGGAGGGCGTTGCGCACCCCAAGCGCGGCAACATCGGCGTCCCCGTCGAGCACGAGGGCGCGACGGTAGTCCTCGAGGGCCTTTCGCGCCTCCGCCTCCGAGCCCGTTGCGCCCCCGGCGAGGAATCTCACCGTCGCAAGGAAGTCCTCGTAGTGCAGGTCTTCGGTGTCGTCCTGGTTCGTGAATGGCTTGTACGGCGTCGCGGAGAGCAGGAGGACTCTCGCATCCCGATGTCCGAACAGCGCATGAGCGAGTTCTGCGGCATCGCCGGACGACGGGTCCAACAGGTGACGGAATCGTTGGAACTCATCGAGGATGATCAGATCCGGCTCGAGCGTGTCCACGCCGGCCTTCGCGAGCGATTGCCGGAACGTAGCGATCAGGTTGTGCGCGCGGTGCCACAATTCGTCAGGGAGCTTCCGCTTGTGGCGCACCTCATCGCGAAGCTCCACGAATCGCTCGAGCGAGCCATCGGCCTCGATGAGGTGCCGAAACGCAGCGACGATGCGCGGATCGGGGTGACCCGCGAGTTCTCGCTCGAGTGGCTGCACATACCAGTTCGCGAAGTTGGCCGGGCTGGCTACGGTTCCCTGCATCAAGAGCCGTGTCACACGTCGATCCGAATCGGTGTGATTGACGAGCTGGTCGAGGATGATCGTGATCATCGCGCGCTCCGGCGCCGACCCTTGCCGCCAACCGCCCTCGCTGAAGGAGGTGCCCGGCGTGAACGAGACGAGGTTTACCTTCTTGCGGCCATCGGGTGAAGGTTCAGCGAGCCGCCGGCTCTCGCGGGCGAGCATGGTGAGGCGCGTCGTCATCCCGATGTGGTCGTCGTTCGTGACGTTGAGACGCCTCAGGTTCTGCGTCGCGAGATCGATGTTGCTGCAGACGTAGACGATGTCGATGCGGTCGATCGAGTCGTCGGTCTCGAGGTGCTCGATCGCGCGAGCGATCACCCCTCGCGCGACGATGCTTTTGCCGAGCCCTGTCTCATCGGCGACGAGGAACCGCCCGGAGGCCCGACTCGAATCCGGACCGTAGAAGCGGTCGATCACGTGGTCGACCGCGCTGCGCTGGAATCCCTTCAGTCCCGCCATCACGGCTTCGACGTCGACGACGCTCATTGCTTCGGCCCCGTCAGCTCGAGGTGGGCCTGCCACACGCGGGACCACAGCTCATCGAATCCGGGGGGAAGAACGGCGTTCTCGTCGCCCTGATCTCGGACGAAGTCGATGATGCGACGGGCGTCCGCGAGCCCGTGATGGCCGGCGCCGACGGCGCGCACAAGCGCCTCGAAGAGGCCGGACCCATCGCTGAACTCCTGGCGTGTGCCGAAGAACCCGCTCGCACCACTGCCCGCCGAAAGGAGGCCGACGCCGGAGAATTCGAGGAGCAGGGTGAGCAGCTTCACGAAGGCCGCACGGTCGGTCAGCTGCCTCCCGATGATCGCGTCGCGACGAGTGGGCACGTCGTCGAGCAGGCGGGCAAGAAGGATCGTTCGCCGTTCTCTTCCGGTTTGGTCGCGAGCGATCAGGACGATGAACGGCGTGACATCGGTGAGCGGGATGTCGGCGATGGTCGCCGCATCCTCCTCGCCCAGGGCCAGTCCGGTGCCACCCAGGTCCGGTCGGGTCAATAGGTGCCAGCGCAACTCGATGCCAGCAGCGCCCACTCTGTCGACCTGACGGGCGAAATCGGCGTCCGCCCACACCCGCATCAAGCAGAGCTCGTCTGCGATCAGGCGGGCGCTGAGTCGCACCCCCGCGAGATTCCGGACCACCGCTTCGAGTCGCCGCTCGGCCTCCTCATCGGCGCCGGCTTCCTGCCCGCCCTCGGTCGGGTAGCCATCCTTCAGGTCACCCATGGCCGTGAGAGTGGCTTCGACACCGAACTTGCCGAGTGACCCGACGAGCTCCACCATCACCTCGACGTTGTCTTCCCATGCGGCGCGTGTCGCGTTCGCCGACCCGAGGAAGACGTGCGATCCATCCATCCGATCGACCACGACGATCTTCGCGTGCAGGCCGGCGAGGCGCTGTCCGGGTGGAATGTAGGCGCTCTCGGTGTCGGCGTCGTCGGAATCGCTCGCGGGCAGCGCCGCATCATCGAGCACATATGTCGTGAGCTTCTTGTCGAGCGATGCAGGCAGGAGCCGATCCAGACTGTCTGCCCGTGAGATCAAGTGTGTCGCGGTGCGCACACGGTTGCGCAGAGCGCGGAGCCCGTCGTCCGATAGGAACGGCGAGACGATGAGCGCCCGCTGGCCAGCGAAGTCGGGAAGCACGCTCCCGCGTAGGCCCTGTACATGAAACGCCAGTGAGCGCGTCTCGTCGGGGGTGTCCCAGGAGATGTCCTGCCATCGATCTGCCAGCCCGAGGACGTTTGCCCGCCGCTCGGCCTCCATCGGCAGCACGCAGAGTTCGGGCAGGGTGCGCAGCAGAGTCACCAGCGGCTGATTGAGCGAGCGCGGATCGGAGTGGCGTTCGATGTGCGGTGCACGCTCATCGAGGCGCACCAGCACATCCCAGCTGCGGTCAGCCGTGAGGTTGCGGCTCGCGCACAGGAACCGATGCGTCAGGTGCTCGCCGGAGCGGTACTCCAGGAACCACACCTTCGGATGGAAGAGCCCGCGGCTGGCTTGGACGGGATGGACCATAGGCTCGAGGAAGGCTACGAGGTCTGAGCGCGTGCCCATCGAGAGCTCACCAGCTTGGGCGAACACGTCGATTCGATCCGCGGCACGTCGTACGGCGTCGAGGACGCCGATCGTGTCGTCCTCCGCCGAGACGTGATGTGATGCGAACGACAGCGGCACCGTCAGAGCCGTCGCGAGATCGAGCGTGAAGGTTGTCCCCACGGCGTAGGACAGCGTGAATCCGCTCGGCGGCTTGAGCTGCTCAGTGAGGGCCGCGCGTGTCTGGGGCTCAAGCATCCGTCCCTCCAGGTTCGCGTGCGAGACCATCATGAATGTCGAGAAGGATGCCGCGAACCGTCGGCCAGCGGAACTCCAGCGCCCCGGAGCCGGACCCACCGCCCCAGCCCTGCAATCGACGAGGATTGCCGATCCGGGCTTGCGCGCCCTTGTTCTGGCGTTCCCGCCTCAGCACGAACTCGCGAGCGACGGCGTTGTCTGCCAGTGCGAGGTCGTCGTTCTCGCGAAGAAGGTCCAGCCACACCGATACGAACCGTCGCGTCCGGGGGCTGATCGGCGAATTGCGGATCAATTCGACCCGCAGGAGCAGCTCGTCGAGGTTCCACGCGTCGAGATCCACGAGACCGGGAAGGTTCTCCGCCCATCGGAGCAGGCGGTCGCGGTAGGTGTCGACGGGGTTCGCAACGCCTTCGAAACCTGCAGCCTCGTACTCCTCGGCAAGCATGAGGTTGTAGAGCAGCTGCGCGCCGTGGATCGCCGAGGAGAACGCTCGCGCATGGTCCAGGAGGAAGCGCGCATCACCCTGAACGTGGAGCGCCGCATCATCTGCCCACGCAAAACGGCTTTCCGATGACGGGCGCTCGATCGCGAGGTGCGCCATGACGGTGCCCGGAGCTTCGTCGAGTACGCGGTCGCGCAGCCACTCCGCTTCTTCTCGCCGCAGCGCGAACCCACCCTCGATCGACTTCGGGAAGCCTTCTGGCGCGGCGGGAATCGTTGTCGACCAGGCGTTGAATCGCGCGCCGCGGGCGCCGTCCGCATCGTCTGCTCCGCTCTGGAGCCCGTTCAGCCGGAGCGCGTCCTCTCGGGTCAACGATGGGTCGCCCAGGATGCGGTAGTGGCGCAGCATCGTCCAGTAGACGGAGGAGGGAAGGTTCTTGAGCGCAACGCCGGCGACCATGCCGAGCAGTCCCGCGTAGTCGTCCGTCGCGCGGACGGCGTGGATCACCTCGCGCTCGTAGCGATCGGCGTCTGCGATGGGATTCGGCCGGCCGGACGCCTTCTGATAGACCCACGGCACGAAGAGGAGGTAGCGCGCTCGTGTCAACAGGGTGGAGGTGCCTGGGAACAGTCCATCGCCGATCGCGTCGCGAATCTGGCCGAGACCGAGCTCGTCACGACTGTCCCGATCGGAGAAGAGCCGGATGATGTCGCGCATGCGACGCTGCTCTTCGCTCGAGGCGTCGAGCCACGCGATCAATGAGGGCATGGTGAGTGCTCCGATCGGAAAGTCCGCCAGCACTCGCCTGTTGGCGTCATGATTACCCTCCCCGGCGAGGCACGGGGTTGTCACCCGTACTATCGACCAATCCTGCCGCGCAAGGCGCCGCCGCGCAGGTGCACTGTCGTTCGAAGTGATGTGCCGCCGAACCGTCTCTAGCCGACTTCCGACGACCACCACAGCAATTGATCGAGCACGAGTTTTGTGGTCTCCAGCTCCGCGGCCGCGGCGTCGGCCACCAACAAGATTGCGTGGCTGTCGCGAGGAATCTCGAAGCCAAGATGCACCATCGCCGCATGGACTCGACCGTCAGGCTTCAGCGCATCTGCACCGCATCGCATTCGGAGGTAAGCAAACAGAGCAGGACCGATCCCGCTGACGGCGCCCACGTACGGGTCGAGCACGGGCGCGCTCGACAACTTCTCCACATCGATCGCCCAGGTCCTCACCGCCGTTTCCGTCTCGAGACCGTGATCCAGCGCGAATCGCTGGAGACCCGCGGCGACTCCCCGCATCGTCGCGGGCTCCCGTGCCCTAAGTCCGTGCCCTTGGCCAGGTCCGTCGAGGGCAAGCGAATCGATTGTCGGCGCGGTGGACTCGTATCGCCGGACCATCGGGAGGACCCGACCCTCGTAGCTTCGCTGAGAACTCGCGACAACATCAAAAACCATCGCAGCCCGGCGCCCCTCATAGAAGTTGCCGAAGCCGTCAGCCTTGTTCTCGGCCTCAAATCGGTGAAGATCGAGCACGCGCCGAAGGTTGCCCACCGCGCTCGGCCACCATCGGTTCAACGCCAGGGCAGCTGCAGCGTCGTGCGAGCGCTCAGACCTTGCGCCTGCCAATGGCATCGTCACTTCGACCTCCTGTGTCGACGGTAGCGGGATGCGCATGTTCGACCACACATGTCATCGGCGCTGTCATAGGTCACGAGAGGAGGATCGGCGCGATCATCAACTCAGGCGGACACGAAACGCCACGGGCGATCACCTACGTCGAATGCTCGATCTCAACGTCCACGTCGGCTCATATGGCCGACGCTGGCGGCGAGTCACCGAACAGCGAACACAACAACGGCGAAGTTGGAAGGCTGTCGCGCGAGGCATTTGCGACTCTGGTACAGAGAAATAGAGGGTTACCGACTGCGTTTGCGGGCCGAACCGAACAAGCTTCACACGTTGAAGCGGAACAAACTGCACGAGCACAACGAGACACAAACTTCTACAAACTACCTGATCAGATGGTATTTCAGCTGCATGCTCCTGCATACAAAATCAGGCACATTCCCATGGTCCGCGGACTCTTTGCGGACTGCTGCGGACTGATCCGCACCGGTCCGCGGTTTGAATCGACCGGACAATGAGTCCGCGACGCCAACGCTCAAACGCCGAAAAGTTGTCCGGTTATGGTCCGACCATAGACTCAGCCGCCGGTCCCAGTTGTTGCAGAATTTGCGTAACTGACGACCGAGTCCACCCCGCGCTCTATCTGAACCATCCCAAATCGTGCGACAGTTTCGACGCCTTCGAATTCGCAATCACATGGGTCACCGGGGGCCTGATCCCACTCGACGTCCCATCACCCGACCGCTCCGGTCCGGGTAGGCGCGCGACAGGCTGGGATCGGAGATAACCCGCCGCCACTTCTATCTCGGGCAAGTCGATCCCGAGCGTTCGCCGCGTGCGCTCGTCGGTCAGGAGGGCACAGAACTCGTCGTAGGAGGTGCCCACGGTGACTACAGGAGGTAGCTGTACTTGCGGGTCGAGGACTTCAGCGCCTCGATGGCCGCGCCATCCCCCACCTCCGCGCCGGCAATGAGGGACTTCAGCTCGTTCGCTTCGGAGTCGTCGATAAATGGCACGATCTTCGTCTTGACGTCCGTCACCAATTTTCTGTCCTCAGGGCTCAGGTGTGACTCTCGCACGTTCGAAGGCGTCTCGATTCGATCCTGGTCCAGCGTGCGCGCAACGCGAGACGCGATCTTCGCCAGGTCCCGCTTGTCGACACTATTGCCGTAGGACACTGCATCATCGAGGAGAACGTTACCGAGGCTGTCCTCTGCTGCCACGTGCAGGATGCCGTCGACGTCATAGCTGTACGTGAGGTCGATCGAGAGTTCGCCGAGAGGTTGTGGATTGGGAAGCTCGATCTCCCACGACTTCAGGATCACATTGTCGTCGTCGTCGAGCGGTTTCGTGGGGTCGCCCTCAATGACCTGAAGGTTCAATCGCTCCTGGAACGCGGTCATCGGCATGAAGCTGTCGGTCACTCTCGCCGGCAACTTGTGGTTTCGGGGAATCAGCTCGGAGAACCTCAGGCCGGTCCCAGGGTCCAACACAATCGTTCCGAGCGCGTGCTCGGTGGAAACGAAGAAGTCACGATCATCGAGTTCGCCGGACAGGATCGCCGATGCAACCGCAGCGCCCTCCGCAACAGCCGTCATTGGGTTGACGCCAGTTGCCGGTGCGCGGCCCATCAACTCGGTGACGAACTGGCGGATAGCAGGCACTTTGCAGGTACCGCCGACCAGCACGACTGCATCGATGTCGCCAGCTTGCGCTCCGATGTCCGTCAAGCACTGCTGAATCGGTTCGCGAACGCGGTGGATCTGCGACCTAACTGCGGCCTCGAACATCGCTCGCGTGACCTGCCGGTACTCTCCGCCTGGCAGCGGCACGCTCACCTGCTCGGCGGTGGACAGCTCGATCTTCGCCTTCTCGATGTCCAGGCGGAATGCCGCTCGGTCGTACGGAGACCACTTCGAGGAGTCGCTCACAGTGTCGCGGACGAGCGTAGATAGCGCCATGTCGAAGTCGAGACCGCCGAGCTGCTGGATTCCCTTCGACGATTGCTCCATGAACACTCCGTCGATGTTCTGAAGAATGGTTACGTCGAGCGTGCCGCCGCCCCAGTCGACCACCATGAGGGACTCTTCGTGCGACGACCGCATGCTGTAAGCCATAGCGGCAGCGGTCGGCTCATTGATGAGCGCTTGAACCTGAATCCCGGCCATCCCGGCCGCGAGCTTGGTCCTGTGCCGCGCGATTCCACGACTGTTCGCCGGAATCGTCACGACAGCTTGGTCGAACGCGACCCCTTGATTCGCACTCGCACGCTTCATGTGACCGAAGATCATGGTGGCGATCTCCTCGACGACGTACTCAATTCCGTCGACGTCCGCTCGTTCTTCGCCTCGCAGCAGGCGCTTGACCGCCCCGAGGCTGCCGGGTTGCTTCTTTGCTGCCCATCCGAAGATCGGTTGGTCTTTGTCTCCGCGTCCAAACACCGTCGGGAGCACTTTGTCGAAGCCGCGCCCCGCCCAGTCCGCTGGCGGCTCGTCGATCGCCAGGACCGACAGCTCGTTCGCAGCGAATTGTGCGACGACTGAGTTTGTGGTTCCGAAGTCAATACCGATGCTTGCCATTAGGACTCCTTGGAGGTCTCAGCGACGTCAACGACGACTGCGGCGGCAACTGCATCAGCGTCGACCGCAGCGGCAGTTGCATCAGCGTCGACTCCAGCGGCAGTCTGAACCGGGTCAACCACGACATCGGCCGGGTCGCCCACGACCGTATCCGGAACCGTAACCGGAACCGGAACCGAGTCAGCCACGACGACCGGGGATGCGGGTCCGGCCGGGTTGTTCTGATCAACCGGGGGCGTTGCGGGGAGAGACGCTTCCCGCTCATCGTCAGGAATGACGTTGGCGCGCTGACGCGGGGGCACTGGGGTGGCCTTCAACCGACCCTGGCGCACGACGCGGTTCGCGACGCCATCGACATAGGCCGCCACGTCGACCACGGCATCAACACCTGGTGCGAGGGTCGTCTCCCACACCTCGGGAGTCGTCGGGTCTTCTACGCGTTCGACTCCCGCCTGTCTTAGCCACTGATCGACCAGAGTCAGCAGGTCTTCGGTGCTCGCCCCCCGTCTCAGCGCTACATCGAACTCTGCGAGTTGCACCATGTGCTGGAGTCGGGCAGTCGCAGACGCAACCACCTGCTTGCGCAGCCCTTCGTATGCGGCTGCTGACAGTGCGGTGCCGGGGTCGCGCACGATGAGCGCTGTGTCGATGCGGTCGAGCAAACTCTTCATGTCTGTCAGGAGCTGTTCGGACTGACGGGAACGTTGACCGATCATTTCGGTCCTTCCTCTGCGAAGTAGTGGAGTCGGGGCAGCGGGGCCCCCCGGTACTCCTTGGCGAGCCCAGCTGCAACCTCCAGGAGGATGGCCGTGCGCATTTCGTCGAGCACTGCTGGATCTGTCGGGGGCGTCCGCCGGGGGTATACCTGCACCGGCGGGTTGAGAACACCTTCCCCGGTCGGCACCTCGTAGACGCTGGGATCCGCCGGCATTCGATAGTCATCGATGCTCGAAGACGGGTCTTCGACACGTTGCTCGACAGCGTGGAGAGCCCAGTTGAGGTCCTCGAGGTCATACGGTGCGTTGGTCTGCCGGCGAAGGCGGCGGGTTGCGCGCGCGAATGCTCGTGCCGCCTCGGTTTTGGTGGCTCCGTAGGGGACGCCGAGAATGAGGTACGGGCTTCGTCGGTCGGTCATTAGCGGATCCTCACTGCTTTGTCGCCGAGTTCGGTTGCGGCGCCCATCGCTGYGTCAACGAATGCCAGGAGTTGTCGGTCTTGGACGAGTGGTCGCACCTTGTTCAGCACCCGCCAGGTATCGACGCACAACTCTGAGATTGGGGCCATGATCTGCTGGACTGCTTCATGGTTGATCTGCCAGGACGCCATCGTTCTGAGCTGACCGGTCACCCTGTCGAACGCCTCGGTTGCCTGCCGTATCTGGTTCGCCCGCGCAAGCGCATACGCGCGCGCCAGGGCGTCCCCGGCAATCCCCACCAGCGGCTCGGCCAGCGACCGCTGCTCCGCGTCGAGACTCGAGAGAGCACGCTTGGCGCCGAACACCCAGTCGACGAACTCATCCTTCGGTTCGCCCTCGTCCGGGTCGATGTTCTGCACGATCGCCGCAACGGTGAAGCAGACCAGCGGGACCTGCTGCATGGGCTCGAGCGGGATCCCCGCCCGCAGGAGCGTCATCCCGAAGAACGCGGCGCCCATGTTGTCATTCTGTTCGGCGAGCATATTGATGGCCGCGCTCACCATCGAGTCGCGTTCCTCTTCGACCCACTTCTCCGCGCGACCGGTCTTCAGTTCTTTAGCAAGCGCGGCCGCAAAATCATCGATGCCCTTAGCTCGCGCTTTGAAGATCCGCACGACCGCGCTGTTCGCATGCGGCCCGAATGCAGAGTTCGGCTGCGCGGCCAGCCAGTCATCGTCATGCGCGGCCAGCGTCTTCACTATCCGGAGATAGCGCTCGTCCGGAATAGGCGCCGCGATCAGCGGACGCAGCGCACCCAGAATCTCCCMCGGGATACCCTCGTCGTCATCGTCCCAGATGCGTGCGTCGTCATTGACCCAGAGCAGCAGCGCCCGCTCCGCGGCCATCGCCCGCTGCTCCGAACCCGGCGCCTCACTAGCGATCTTCACGAAACGATCGATCGCGCTCGAGTGGTCAAGTTCGGTGGCGACGACGGCCGCGTTCGTGAGGAGCGCATCCGTGTAATCGCCCTCGAGCGCCTTGTCGAGCGCCGCGAGCGCCGGCTCCGGCTTGCCCTGCAACCACGCCGCACACGCAACAATGTTCAACAACTCGTCTCGCACCGCCTCACGTCTCGCCCCCCGCAAACGGTCACGAGCCAGTGTCTGAGCGCGTTCCCAATCCCACTCGAACAGCGCCGTCCGCGCGCCATGCAGCGCAGCCAAATCCGCGAACCGCTCACCGCCAGCCCCGGCCCCATCGCCGCCCGCCACACCCTTACCCAGCAGCACCGCCCACGTCGACTGATCAGCAAGAACCGCCTCAGACGGCACGGTCCCGCCACCCGAACGAACCAGCGCAAGCACCTCCGCAAGGACCGAATCCAGCGGCTCATCCACCGGATCCTCACCCCGAAGCAAGCTCCGCGCGACAGACGCGTCCCTCAACCTCAGCGCCGGCATAGCCGCAGCCACCCCGTCATCCCCCGCAACAAACCGCCGATAACCCTCCGACGCAAACCCCAGCGCAACAACCTCCTCAGCCGTCAAATCCGCCGGACGCAACCGCCCCACGACATACACACCCAACCCGACACCCGGCACCACACCAGCCCCCACATCAAGCAAGTCATCCACCACCGAGGCCGGGAGACCATCAGCCTGGAGTTCCTGACCGGGGGGCAGTCGACGTCCGGCCAAGATCGTGAGTGCTGCAGCGTTCCGCGAGGAAGCCGCAAACCAACTTGGATTCTTCACCGCCACGTGAAGCCGCGCGGCCTCAGTGGATCCTGCCGCTTCCAGTGCCGAAGCAATTTCGATCACACCCAGGTCGGTTACGCCTATTGCGTGGGGTTCCGTGACGGGAGTGCCCCCGAAGAGACTCGCGGCGTCGGTCGCCAGCGCGGCGAGATCAAGCCCCTCGGCGAGAGCGACGCGCAGCCGCACGCCCTTAGGCGCTCGATCGTCAGCAACCACCTGTCCCGCAAGCTCTGCTCTTTGCCTAGCGCCGCCGGCATAGTCCTGCAAAAGCTCATAACGGACGCGCCAAGGCTCTAGCGGAAGAGTCATACATTCCGCCTGCGTCAGCGAGAGCCCCTTTCGATCTAGAAGTAGACCAAGTGCGTACCGAGAGTCTGGGTCGCGGAGCATGCCGCCGAGCATCTTGCGCACGGCGAGCGCCGAAGCCTCGGTCAGGTAGGTCGCTGCCTGCGCTGAGTTCAACAGATTCCGTAGTCGACCCGCATATGACCGGATGGTTGCAGGAGCGGGCACGACGGCCTGACCCATCCGTTCGTGAAGCCGTAGCTCTACATCGCCGCTTGGCCAGATACCCCTGAAGTGAGTGGCGGTCTGGCCGACCACGACGAACGGTTCCTTTCGAAACCCGCGCCGTACGCGGAAAATACCTCCGATCGCCTGGGAGTTGGCGGCCTTGCCTGCCAGGGCGGCGGAGGGAGATGACTTGACCGGCTGGGAGCGCGTTTGCTTAGCCGCCGCTTGCACGGAACCATCGAGAGCGCTCATCGCGTCCGTCCGTCCTATTCCAATAGCCGCCATATCCGACGTTTAGCAAAACGACGGAATAGCTCGTCCCGAGTGAGGAGCACGATTGCTCTTTCACAGCTATTTTACCCCTGTGGTCTGACCACATACTGAGAGTGTTATGTGACTCATCGGACTTTCGCTGGCAGGCCAACGGGGCGCGACAGAAACCACACTCCCACACATGGCACATACGACAGACGCTGATGTGTTTGCCGGCCACCCGGGCGCCGCGACACGCTTGCGGTCAAAACACCGAAAGGCTGTGGTCTACAGGGACAACGAAACGCGCTTTAGCGCACGCCACTGACTGCGACGGACTCCTCGCAGCTCATCAATCGCCCAGGTTGGCGTGCGTACTGTCGAGGGTATGGCGCCTCCCGAAGC
>NZ_JBFUFC010000112.1:0-12187 GCF_056403635.1 Microbacterium sp. P2_F9
CCATTGGGCAAGAGGCCCGGTGATCGCCGGGCGCACCGCGATCGATGACCCGATCGTGAATGTTCTCTTCCATGTCGCTCGCTGCCTGCCCCGGCTCGACGCCCTCGCCGTCTGGGAGTCCGCGATCCGAAAGGGCAAAGCTGATCCGGCGGTTCTCGCCCAGGTCGATTGGGGCAGCTCGCGGGCGCGGGAGCTCGCGGCGGTGGCGTCGCTGCTCTCGGACTCAGGCTTGGAGACGGTGTTCATCGCCCGTCTGCGGGGTCTTCCCCTCCAAATCCGGCAGCAGGTCCGGATCGACGGTCACCCCGTCGACGCCCTGATCGGCGAGCGACTCATCGTCCAGCTGGATGGATTCGAGCATCATCGGGCCAAGGATCGGCGCCGGGATCTGCAAGCCGACGCCCGGCTGGCCCTGCGCGGATACACGGTGCTGCGGTTCGACTACCAGCAGGTCCTGTTCGACTGGCCATTCGTCGAGAGCGCCGTTCTCACGGCAGTCGCCCAAGGGCTGCACCGGGCTCGTCGATGAGTTCAGGACCATCGACGAAATCAGGTCGATTCAGGCGCATCCGTCCTGAGGGCGTCGACGATCCTGATCTCGTCAACACAGCCGACGCCGAGCGCCGGGGCTCAGCCCTTGCCGAGCAGCTTCTGCAGTTCGGCAAGATCCTCGGGTGTCGGGCCGGCCTTCGCCGCGCCGCCGAGCCCGAAGCCCGAGCCGGTCGGCGCCGCGATGGCGGCCTGCTCGGCGATCCCGGCGTTCTCCGCCGCGCGCTTCGCCGGATTGCCCGAACGGGAGCCGACGGCCTTGACCTGCTTGCCTCGCTTGCTGCTGGCGCCGGTGCGGGCACCGGGCACGGGACCCATCCCGGGGATGTTCGGCACGCCGCCGCGGGCGACCGTCTTCATCATCTTGGCGGCCTGCTCGAAGCGGTTGACCAGCGCGTTGACCTCGGTCACGGTCATGCCGGATCCACGCGCGATCCGAAGTCGGCGCGAGCCGTTGAGCACCTTCGGGTTGCGTCGCTCCCCCGGCGTCATCGACCGGATGATCGCCTCCGTGTGGTCGAGCTCCTTCTCGTCGAAATCCTCGAGCTGCTGCTTCATGTTTCCCATGCCGGGCAGCAGCCCGAGCATCTTCTTCATGGAGCCCATCTTCTTGAGCTGCTGCATCTGCTCGAGGAAGTCCTCGAGCGTGAAGCTGTCGGTCGCGAGCTTCTCGGCCATCTTCATGGCTTCGGCTTCGTCGAACGCGGCCTGCGTCTGCTCGATGAGCGTCAGGATGTCGCCGAGGTTGAGGATGCGCGACGCCATGCGGTCCGGGTGGAAGGCCTCGAGGTCGTCGAGTCCCTCACCCGTGGAGGCGTAGATGATCGGGCGTCCGGTGATGGATGCCACGGACAGGGCCGCGCCACCGCGCGCATCGCCGTCGAGCTTGGAGAGCACGACACCGGTGAAGTCGACGCCCTCCTGGAACGCCTTCGCCGTGTTCACGGCATCCTGACCGATCATCGCGTCGATGACGAACAGGACCTCGTCCGGGTTCGTCGCCTTGCGGATGTCGGACGCCTGCTTCATCATGTCCGCGTCGACGCCGAGGCGGCCGGCGGTGTCGATGATGACGATGTCGTGCTGCTGTCGCCGGGCGACCTCGACACCCTCGCGGGCGACCTGCACCGGGTCGCCGACGCCGTTGCCGGGCTGGGGCGCGTAGATCGCGGCACCGGCCTGGCCCGCGACCACCTGGAGCTGGTTCACGGCGTTGGGTCGCTGCAGGTCGGCGGCGACCAGGAGCGGCGTGTGCCCCTCCTTCTCGAGCAGCTTCGCGAGCTTGCCCGCGAAGGTCGTCTTTCCGGAGCCCTGCAGACCCGCGAGCATGATCACGGTCGGCGGGTTCTTGGCGAACTGCAGCCGACGCTGCTCCCCGCCGAGGATGGCGACGAGCTCCTCGTTGACGATCTGCACGACCTGCTGGGCCGGGTTGAGTGCGCGGCTGACCTCGTCACCGAGGGCGCGTTCGCGCACCTTCGCGGTGAAGTCTTTGACCACCGGCAGCGCGACGTCGGCGTCGAGCAGGGCGCGACGGATCTCGCGCACCGTCCCGTCGACGTCCGCGGGCGTGAGCTTGCCCTTGGTGCGGAGGTTGCGGAAGGTCTCGTAGAGCCGATCGGAGAGATTGCCGAAGGTAGCCATGATGGTCCAATTCTACGCGAGCGGATGCCGCGGCCCGTCGTGGACGGC
The DNA here is from genome assembly GCF_056403635.1 of Microbacterium sp. P2_F9. Taxonomy (NCBI): domain Bacteria; kingdom Bacillati; phylum Actinomycetota; class Actinomycetes; order Micrococcales; family Microbacteriaceae; genus Microbacterium; species Microbacterium sp. P2_F9. The sequence goes on from NZ_JBFUFC010000112.1 coordinate 2,242, forward strand.
AGTCGTCAGATGTGACGCCTCAGACCTCGACGCCGATCCCCAGCGCGACGCGCAGCTCCTCCTTGGCGCGGGCGTAGCGGCCACGGGCGGTGGAGTCGGGGATGCCGAGCAGCTCTGCCGCCTGCACCAGCGTCAATCGCTCCCAGTGCACCAGCCGGACGAGCTCGGCCAGGTCGGGGTCGAGGCGGGAGATCGCGTCGCGGACATCTGCACCCTCGTCGGAGGGCGGTGCCGCGGCATCCGTCGCCACACGTCCCCGGATGCGATCGGCGAGCGCCCATCGACGCCGTTCGCCTCGCGCATGGTTCAGCAGCGTGCCCCGGGCGATTCCGAACAGCCACATCCGCGCGCGCTCCGGATCGTCGGGCAGGTCGGCGACTCGCCGCCACGCGACCACCATCGTTTCCCCCAGAAGATCTGGTGCGTCGTCGGCTCCCACTCGCCGCTGGAGGTAGGCGAGGAGGGCGGGTGACGCATCGACGAGCACCTCGGTCAGGCGCCTGTCGATCGATCGGTTCCTCACTGCTCTGCCGCCGCGCATTCGAGCTGCAGAGCGTAGGCGGTCCACGTGCCGGACGCCTGGTCTGCGCCCTCGGCGATGAGCGCGCTCTTGAGGGCGGTGTCGATGATGACTCCACGCTCCTCGTCGACCACCTCGGTGCCGCTCCCGACGAGGTGCAGCAGGCCGTCCGGACTCGACGTCAGGAGCAGGTCGGCGCCGCGATAGTCCTCGAGCACCTCCTGCACCGCTGCCACCGTCGCCGCATCGAGCGAGGCATGCGAGTTCAGCCGATCTGCCAGGTCGCCGGTGAACAGGCCGTTCGCGTCGGTGGGGTCGACCACCGTGACGCGCACCTCGCACTCATCGCCTGCGGCGAGCGCCGCCTGATATGTGTAGTCGGGGCTCTGCGCCCACGGGAGCCAATCGAACAGGTCGGCCGCGTAAGCCGCGCCCGCGCCGCCTGCGAGCAGGACAGCCAGACCGGCGCCGATGGCGATCTTGGGGAGCCGCTTCACCCGGCGCGCAGCCTCCGCAGCGACGGCCATGGCGCGCAGGTCGGATTCCGGCGCGGCCTTCGTGGCCGGGACCGAGCGGTCGAGCAGCTGGTCGAGCGAGTCAGGGGTCATGATGCCTCCATCGTGGGGTGTCGTCACTTGTTACGTGTCCGGCATCTCCCGAAACGTCCGCTGCTCCGGCCCGAGTTCCTGAAATACGGTGAGCTGCAACCCGGCAGCGCCGCGCAGGCGAGCGTTGACCGAGCGCCACGGCGTCTCGCGAGCGGATGCCTCGACCACAGCGCCGCCTGCCTCGAGGCGGGCGACGACCGCCTCGGTGTCATCGACCTCCAGTGCGATGCGGATGCGGTCGCTCGGCGTCTCGCCGTCGGTCTCGACGCGATCGATGAACCGCACCTGCGCGGGGTTGGCCAGTTCCAGCGTCGCGCGGCCGGCGTCGAGGATCGCCACGCGCGCGCCACCCTCGGCCTCGTACGCCCCGGTCTGCGGCATCCCGACGACGTCCCGGTAGAAGACGAGGGCCTCGTCGAACTCCTCCGCGGTGACGACGACGCGCAGCTGACGGACCTGCGGGCCCTCGCCGGCGTTGGCGCCGAGAGCCGGGAGCAGCTCGAGCGCCGTGTCGAGCAGCGGGGTCAGATCGGTGTGCCCTGGGCCGGCATCGGCCCATTCCCACACGGCCGCGAGCACCGCGCCTGCCGCCGCAGCACCGACGACCTCCGCGGCGAGCCGCGGCAGTCCGTCTCGACGGAACCGCTCGGCGGCGCAACGCGCGAGTCGGCCAAGCCGCACGGCGCGCTCGCGGTCCAGCTCCTCCGCGAGACCCATCGCCTCGGCGTTCGCGACGGCGAGCGCCAGGCTGTCGGGAGCGAAGCCGGCGGCCATGTCGCGCAGAATGTCGGGGACGGAGGCAGCGTCGTCGGAATCGAGACGCTGCGCCGCGGCATCCAGTCGCTCATCGAAGGCGCCCCAGAGGATGTCGCTCTTCGACGAGAAGTAGTTGAAGAAGCTGGAGCGGCTGACGCCGGCACGTGAGGCGATCTCGGCGATCGAGGTCGCTTCGAACCCCTGCTCGAGGAACAGCTCGCAGGCGGCTTCGGCGAGCGTCTCGCGCGAGGACGACTTCGGTCTTCCGGCTCGACGGTCCATCCGGGCATCGTAGCTTGCCGCTATTGTTGGACACGATCCACAAATCGGCGCCACCCGCCGCATCGCCAGAAGCGAAGGAACCCGCGTGCTCGACATCCTCACTCCGGGGCTCGCTCCCCACTACGTCCCTTATCAGGACGGCTGGGACCTCCAGCGGAGCATCCACGCCGACGTCGTCGCCGGCATCCGCCCCGACACGCTCATCCTGCTCGAGCACGAGCCCGTCTATACGGCCGGTGCGCGCACGGCGCGACACGAGCGCCCCACCGACGGCACTCCCGTCGTCGACGTCGACCGCGGCGGCAAGATCACCTGGCACGGCCCCGGCCAGCTCGTCGGGTACCCGATCGTGCGCCTGCCCGAACCGATGGATGTCGTCGCCCACGTGCGCCGTCTCGAGGCGCTCCTGATCGAGGTGCTCGCCGAGTACGACATCGTCGGCCACCGGGTGGAGGGACGCAGCGGGGTGTGGGTGCGCCGTCCGCTGTCCGAAGACAAGGTCGCCGCCATCGGCGTGCGCGTCCAACGAGGGGTGACCATGCACGGCTTCGCACTGAACTGCGACAACTCGCTCACGGCCTTCCGCAGCATCGTCCCGTGCGGGATCGCGGATGCCGGGGTCACGACGATCAGCGAGATCATCGGCGCCGTCGTCACACCGGCAGAGGTGCTGGCCACCGTCGAGGATGCGTTCCTCGCCGAATACGCGGGAGTCGCGGCGTGAGCGCCTGTGGCACGCCGGCCGCGGCATCCGGACCCGCCGCCGCCCCGGGCGGCCGCAAGCTCCTCCGCCTCGAGGTCCGCAACGCCCAGACGCCGATCGAGCGCAAGCCGGACTGGATCAAGACCAAGGCGAAGATGGGGCCGGAGTACCAGGCCCTGCACGCCCTCGTGAAGAACGAGGATCTGCACACGGTCTGCCAGGAGGCCGGCTGCCCCAACATCTACGAGTGCTGGGAGGACCGCGAGGCCACGTTCCTCATCGGGGGCTCGCAGTGCACCCGGCGCTGCGACTTCTGCCAGATCGACACCGGCAAGCCCGCCGACTACGACACCGACGAGCCTCGTCGCGTCGCCGAGAGCGTGGTGCGCATGCAGCTGCGCTACGCGACCATCACGGGCGTCGCACGGGATGACCTCCCCGACGAAGGCGCGTGGCTGCACGCCGAGACCGTGCGGCAGATCCACGCGACGAACCCCGGCACCGGGGTCGAGATCCTCGCCACCGACTTCTCGGGCAACCCGGCGCTGCTCGGCGAGGTCTTCGACGCGCGTCCCGAGGTCTTCGCGCACAACGTCGAGACGGTCCCCCGGATCTTCAAGCGGATCCGGCCGGCGTTCCGCTACGACCGCTCGCTCGGGGTGCTGACCCTGGCACGCGAGGCCGGGCTGATCACGAAGTCGAACCTCATCCTCGGGATGGGCGAAGAGCCCGAGGAGGTCGTGCAGGCGCTGCAGGATCTCCACGATGCCGGCACCGACATCATCACGATCACCCAGTACCTGCGGCCGACGCCGCGCCACCTCCCGGTCGCGCGCTGGGTGAAGCCCCAGGAGTTCGTCGAGTTCAAGGAGGAGGCGGAGCGCATCGGCTTCCTCGGCGTGCTCGCGGGTCCGCTCGTCCGGTCGTCGTACCGCGCCGGGCGGCTCTGGGCCCAGTCCATGCACTCCAAGGGCCGCGACATCCCGCCGCACCTGGCGCATCTCGCGCGCGACATCGAGGCCCACGGGCAAGGGTTCGCCCAGGCGGTCTAGCGGGGCAGGTCAGTCCGCGCTCGTCACCGACAGGACATCGCCCTCGGAGCCGAGGTTCACCAGCAGCACGTCGTCGGTCGCATCCGGGTCGAGCGCGTACTCGAGCACCGCAAACGGGTCCGTCCCGCCGTGCTCATCGGCCAGGATCGTCATGCTCATCAGCTGCAGCGATCGGATGATGTCGATGGGGGGATCACCGGAGATATCCACGAGGAGCTCCGCGAGTTCATCCCCGAACGCTTCCTGCTGCTGGAGGGTGTACTCGGTCACCTCACTGGTGCGGTCATCGAGCTCGGACACCATCGCGTTGCGGGCGATGCTGTCGATCGCCTCAAGTGACGAGATCAGCCCGGCGGCGACATCCAGCGCCGCCTCTGAGACGTCGTCCTGGTCGGGCGCGGTGAGGTCGACGGTGACTGTCTGGTCGCCCAACTCGACGTTCTCCGACCAGAAGATCGACCCGTCCGGTCCAGACTCCAAGAGTCCGAAGAAGTCGTGTTCGATCGCCATATCCCCATGAAACCAGCACCGGGCCCGGCGCGATAGTCCCAGGGGTCAGGTGGTGGTCACTCGACCAGCGCAGCGGCGAAAACATGCGGCGTGAAGCCGGTGAGATCGCCGATTCCTTCGCCCTGGCCGAGCAGCTTGACGGGGATGCCGGTGCRCTCCTGGACTGCCAGGACGAAGCCGCCCTTGGCCGATCCGTCGAGCTTCGTGATCACGAGACCGGTGACGCCGGCATGCTGCAGGAACGCCTCCGCCTGCATGACGCCGTTCTGCCCGGTGGTCGCGTCCAGCACGAGGAGCACTTCGCTGATCGGCGCCTGCTTCTCGATGACCCGACGGATCTTGGTGAGCTCGTCCATCAGCCCGCCCTTGGTGTGCAGGCGACCAGCGGTGTCGACGAGCACGATCTCGGTGCCGGTGCGCTTGGCGTATTCGATGGTCTGGAAAGCGACGGATGCCGGGTCCTGGCCCTCCATCTGCGGTCGCACGATCGCGGCTCCGCCCCGCTCCGCCCAGGTCGCGAGCTGGTCGACGGCAGCGGCGCGGAACGTGTCGGCCGCCCCCACCACGACAGTTCGCCCGTACCGCTGCAGGAACTTCGCGAACTTGCCGATGGTCGTCGTCTTGCCGACGCCGTTCACGCCGACGACGAGCACGACAGCGGGTCGCTCGGTGAGTCGGAGCGTCGTGTCGAACTTCGCGAAGTGCTCTTCGAGCGTCTCCTTGAGCATGCGGTGCAGGTCTTTGGGGTCGGTGGTCCGGTACTTGTCGACCTTCTCCCGCAGTTCGCCGACGATCCGCTCGGTCACGTCCGGCCCGAAGTCGGCGGTGAGGAGGGCGTCTTCGAGGTCGACCCAGGTCTCCTCGTTGATCTCCGGCGTGGCGAACATGGCGCGCAGCACGCGCACGAGAGACCAGGGATGTTCCGCCATGCCTCCAGCCTACGGGCGCGGCCGGTCAGCTCGAGCCTGGGCTCACGTCGACGACCATAGAGTGATCGTCGCGCAGCCTCTCGTAAACGAGAGAGGCGTCCTGTCCCGGTGGACACTTGATGAAGATGTTCAGACCGTTTCCCAGCGAGCCGAACATCCTCGCCGAATCGAGCCACGTGCTCCCGTCCTCGGCGCCTCCCCACACCGTCCGAAACGGCACCGTGCCTTCGTCGATGAACAGTGGAACCGAATCGTCGAACGCGTTGGCGGTCACATCTTCCCTTGTCGCGCCCGGCATGATTCCACTCGCCATGACCCAGAGCATTTCGTCAGAGATCGTGCGATCGTCCTGACTCCAGTCGAGATCGAACACGGTGCCCTGGTAGAGGTCGATCGAGCATTGGCTCGCGTTGTCGGTGTTGGCCCGATGCCCATTCCCATCATCGGGCTCGAGTTCGGAATAGCCGTTGCCGAAAGTGAACCACTGCACGCGCCAGGCGGCGGGGTCGAGGTCGGCGCCGGTCTCGAACGAGAGGTCGCACGGGGCGATCCGGTCCGGCGCGCAGCGGGACGACGGCGACGGTCTCGCCCCCACCACAGGATCGGTGGCATCCGCGCGGGGCGTAGCCGAATCGTCGCTGGGCCAGCGGGCGCTGATGCGAGCGTGCTCGTCCACGATCTCCTGGTATTCCGAGACCGCGTTGACAGGGCCTGCCGGGCAGATGACCGCCATGATCAGGCCGGCCGCCATCGCTCCGAAACCGCGTGCCGCGACGAACGCGCTCCCCTTCGCCGGGGAGCTGACATGCCAGACGCGGAAGTCGACGGTCGCCGCCTTCCCTTCCTGCCAGATGCGGTCCTCCGTTGCGCCCGTTCGCATCGCTTCGACGTCCTCAGCGGCAGTCCCCCCGGTCACATTCGCCACAAGCATGGTGTCCGAGATCAGACGGTCGTCCTCGGACATCGCCTCGTCGTCGAGCCTCGCCACTTCCATGGTGATCATGCAATCGTTCTCGGTGTCGCGATACCGATAAGCGCCAGAAGGCTCTTCGCCCCCTTCCCAGTGGAATCGCTCGTCATCCTCGGTGAATGGGAGGTACCACCCCACGAGCCAGTCGCCCGTAACCTGCTCCTCCTCCGCGCCGCACCCCAGGTCGACCGCGTCGATGGCAGCGGACTCGGCCGGCGTCGGAGACGCGTCGGTAGCGGGGTCGGCAGCATCGGCTCGAGGAGTGGATGTGTTGTCGGTGTTGGCCGGCGTGAGTGACGAGCACCCGGGCAGCAGGAGTATCACTGCGGCGAGGGTGATCAGGCTCACGCGCCCTTGCGTAGACATGTTCATGGCTGGGTCTTCGACGCGGTTCGGCTGCGGCGCAGCCTAGAGCGGCAGCACGCCGATACTCAGGTAGTCGTCCCAGATCTTGTTGTGCTCCTCGGTCACATCCTGGCCGGGCGGGCAGCTCAGGGAGACATAGACGCCACCGCCCTGCGCACCGAACATGCGGGCGGAGTCGAGCCAGGAGCTCTCATCGCTTGCCGAACCCCAGATCGTACGCACCGAGACCGTTCCCGACTCGTCGGCCTGCCAGACCATGTCGTCGACCGCGTGCTTCGACACGTCCTCCCGGGTGACGCCCTCCATCCGCGCGCTCAGCATGATGCTCAGATAGTCATCGGTGATCGTGCGATCGTCATGACTCATGTCGAGGTCGGTCACCGCACCTTGGTAGAAGAAAAGGTGACACTGATTCGCACTGTCGACGTAGGACCAGCTCCCATTTCCGTTGTCGGGCGATAGGACGGTGAAGCCCGCGTCAGTCTGGAACGGATCCCCCCAGGCCACGCGCCACACTGCCGGATCGAGATCCGCGCCGGCATCGTATGACAGGTCGGTCGGCGGCGCGGCGACCCGGGAATCGGGTGTGGGCGTCGGCGAGGCCTCTTCGGCCGGGGCGCTCGCATCGGCTAGAGGGGTGGATGTGGGTTCGGTATTGGCCGGCGTGAGTGACGAGCACCCGGGTAGCAGAAGTATCACTGCGGCGAGGGTGATCATGCTCACGCGCCGTTGCGTTGACATGTTCATGGCGCAACAGTAGGCTTCGCCAATCCTGCCGCGCTGTCGGCATTTCGGAGGACAGCTGTCGGCATTTCGGAGGACAGTTGTTGGCATTTCGGAGGACGGCTGTCGGCACTTCGGCGGACACCTGTCGGCACTTCGGGGGACAGCCGGTCAGCTGGCGACGCGCTCCCCCACGCGCTGGCCGACGACCGCCGACACCCCGTCCTGCCGCATCGACACGCCGTAGAGCGCGTCCGCGATCTCCATCGTGCGCTTCTGGTGGGTGATCACGATGAGCTGGCTGCTCTCGCGCAGCTGCTCGAAGACACCCAGCAGGCGGCCCAGGTTCGCGTCGTCGAGCGCCGCCTCGACCTCGTCGAGGATGTAGAAGGGACTCGGCCGGGCCTTGAAGATCGCGGTGAGCAGGGCGACCGCGGCGAGCGACCGCTCCCCGCCGGAGAGCAGCGAGAGCCGTTCGATCTTCTTGCCGGCCGGCCGCACCGACACCTCGATGCCGGTCGTGAGCGGGTCGTCGGGGTTGGTGAGCGAGATCGAGCCGGTGCCGCCCGGGAAGAGGATCGGGAACACCTCCGTGAAGGCGACCCTCGTGTCTTCGAATGCCGCCAGGAAGATCGTCTGCATCCGGATGTCGAGCTCGTCGATGATCGTCAGCAGGTCCTTGCGGGTCTGAGTGAGATCGGCGAGCTGCTCGGTCAGGAACTTGTGCCGCTGCTCGAGCGCCGCGTACTCCTCGAGCGCGAGCGGATTGACCCGTCCGAGCTGCCCCAGCTTGCGTTCCGCGTCCTGCAGGCGCTTGCGCTGCTGCGCGCGATCGAACGGAACGCCTGCCACTTCGGCGCTGGCGTCTCGGCCGTTCGAGAGTTCGTCTTCGCTAGGAATCGGCTGTTCAGGTCCGTATTCCGAAATCAGAATATCCTCGTCGAGACCGAGCTCCGACGCCACCCGCTCGAGGACGCTCGTCGCGTGCAGGCGCTTCTCGTGGATCTGGAGCTCGAGTCCGTGCACGCTCTCGGTGAGGCGCGCGAGGCGGTCGCGGATGCCCGCTTCCCGTGCCCGAAGCTCCGCGAGCTCGGTGGTGAGCGCCGTTCGGGCCGACTCCGCGGTGGCGAGCTCGACCCGCGCCTGCACCACCGACCGGTCGACCGAATCCAGCAGCGCCGGCAGGGCGGCAGCGACCTCCGCGGCGATCTCGCGCTGCGTGCGACGKATGACGGCTCTGCGTGCCGCCTCGGCCGCGGCATCCCGCTCCCGCTCGCGTTGCCGTTCAAGCTGAACGACCCGCGCCTCGCCGGCTCGCACGCGCTCCTTGAGCGTCTCGACGTCGAGCCGTGCGCGCATCTCGACCTCGCGTGCCGCGTCAACGGCGGCAAGCATCCCTTCGCGCGCGGATGCATCCAGGATCGGCCGAGGCGCTTCGAGTGCGGCGGTGAGACGGTCCTCGGCGACCTTCGCCGCTGCGGCGGCATCGTCGACCGCGGCTTCTGCCTGCGCGACGCCGGTGGCCAGTCGTTCGCATTCGGCGACCGCGGCCTCATGGGTGACGCTGGCGCGGTTGACCTGCTCCGCGTGCGCGGCCAGGGCCGCATCGTGCGCGCGCAGACTGGCAAGCGCCTGCTTCGCCTTCTGGCGGGTGGTCTCGAGTGCGTAAACCTTCTCGGCGAGCACCTCGCGGAGCGAATCCGACACGACTGAAATCTCGGCGAGACGTTCGGCTGCAGCATCCCGTTCCGCCGCGAGTTCGAGCCGGGATCGTCCCTGACCGGATCCGGCCCGCACCGTGTGCGCGGTGACGACTTCGCCGGTGCGGGTGACGATCGTCACCGCGTCCGCACCCTCGCTCCCGGCGAGGGCGGCCGACACTCGCTGCGCGGCGTCGAGGTCGTCCGCGACGAGCACGTGGGCGAGTGCTTCCCGCACGCCGTCCGGCGCTTTGATCACATCGATCGCGGGTACGGCGCCGGCGATGGCGGCGACTTTCGCCCGGGCTGCACTCGCCGCGGCGATCGCGATGTCGACGGTGCCGAGATCGCCGTCGCGTGCCACGGACGCCGTCTCGAACGCGTCGGAAGCGGTGTCGACCAGCACACCCTCCGCCAACGGACCGAGGGCTGCCGCGATCGCCGCCTCGTAACCGGGCGAGACCTTGATCGCGTCTCCCACGAGGCCGCGGATGCCGTGCCCGCCACGGGCGATGAGCGCCGCGGCCGCATTGCGGACCTCGAGCGCACGACCGAGCGCCGCGGCCTGAGCAGTGAGAGCGCCGACCTCGCGCTCGGCGGCGTGCAGCCGCTCACGGAGCGTGCCGACCTCGGCTTCGATGTCGGTGGCGGCCCGCTGCGCGCGGTCGTAGGCGGCCGCGAACTCCGCCGACGAACCCTCCGGCACCAGCTCCGGATCGAGGCCGGCGAGGGTCTCCTCGGCGGCCGCGCGGCGCGCGAGCGCCGCCTCGAGTGCGCGCGCCTGACGTTCGACCGCGGCACGGACCGCTGCGAGAGCGGATGCCGCG
>NZ_JBFUFC010000113.1:0-12045 GCF_056403635.1 Microbacterium sp. P2_F9
TGGCCAGGCCGCGCGAAGACTGAGCCCGACTCAGGCTCGGTCGGTCGTGGTGCTGCGGTCCGGTGTGGTTCCGTCGTCGATCACGGGGTCGCCCATGACCGTGCTGCGCCGGGTCTGAGTGACCGGCTCACCGTCCGCGTGCGTACGCGTGGAGTCGTTCACGACCGGCTCGCCGGTCGCCGTGGTGCGCGGGGCGTCGTTCACGACCTGCTCGTCCGTCGCGGTGCTGCGACGGGTGATGGGCGGAGTGTCGGTGGTCGCGGCATCCGTCGTGGCAGTATCCGTCACGTAGGGGTCGAGGTCGTCGGCCTTGCGGCGGATCTCCTCTTCCTTGGCGCGATGCTCGGCCGCCTCAGCGGCGCGGGCATCGATGTCGTCGGCGTAGCGCTTCTGATCGACCGCAGCCTGAGCGGCCTCGGCTTTCGCGCGCTCTGCGGCCGCAGCCGCCGTCGCGGCGTCGGCGCGCGCCTTCGCCTGCTGCGCTTCGATCTCCTGCGCGGTCAGCGCGGACTCATCGGCCTTGGCACGCAGCTCATCGGCCTGCTCGTGGCGCCGTTCGTCGCGGCGCGGAGAGCCCTTGCGGTAGGCGAAGTAGGCGACGATGGCGACCACGATGAGGACGACGACGATCGCGATGATGATCCAGGTGAGTGTCGTACCGGTCATGTTCCCGTTCCTCCCGCTGGACCGGGTCGGGGATCGTCGGCCAGCGTCTTCGAGGTAACCGGACGTGCGCGCCTGCGGCAAACCCCTTGCGCGGGGGGATCGGGTGCGCTACTTCGGCGGGGAGGTGCGGTCAGCGCCAGACACTGGGCGCTGGCTTGCGCGTGGAGGGAAGAGCGGATGCCGCGGCCCAGTCATGCATCCACTCCGCAGGCTGGGGCAGGTCATCGGGCACGTGCATCTCAGCGAAGAGCTCCTCCAACGGCACGATCCCGCCGCTGCGACGCAGGAAGCGGGCCCGCACGAGCATCTCCGCGTAGACCTCGCCGTCCACGACCGCGCGGTGCACGAGATACGCCGCTTTGGCATCGTGACCCTGCAGGCGCGACTCCACCGTGAACGTCTGCCAGAGTTCGAGGGACTTGCGGAAGGTGATCGTCTCCTGGGCGACGACGGCGTACCAGCCCTTGCGCTGGAGCAGGTCCCACATGCCGGTGCGGATGAGCAGGTCGAAGCGCCCGAGGTCGAAGAGCGAGCCATAGCGGCCGTTGTTCATGTGGCCGAGCAGGTCGATGTCGGTGGGCAGTGTGCGAATTCGGACGCGCCCGACCGAGGTCGGTGCGAGGAGTCCGTGCCGGCGCACCTGCACTCGTGCACGCCAGATCGTCAGGAGGGTGCGCCAGATCACATTCACGAGGAGTGATCGTAGCCACCGTGCATGACGAGCGTGATTCGGTTGTCGAAGTACGACAGGAATCCGGCGGTGACGGTGACCGACCGCTCCGATATCATCGAAAATAAATTCTAATTGATGCTTGCAGTCTCGGCCCTGATGGTCAATAATGGGGTACAGAGATTCGATGGACGAGTGACTTCAGATTAGCTTCGCTGAGTACAGAGTGGGAAATGGCGCGGATGCCGCGCAGGACCGGATCTCGCGGATTACCGCCCTCCTGCCCTGAGCGAGATCATGTCGTCGATTCCGGAACCATCGCCCGACCCGGCCGAGCAGCGCGCACGCGACATTGCCGCGACGTCCGCCCTGGTCGATGAGTTCGTCGGATGCCGCACCGAGAAGGCGGCGCTGGACGCATGCGAGATCAGAACCCTCGCGGCCGTCGCGGCTCTGGTGGAGGGGCAGCGGTCCCGGCTGACCTCTCGGGAGTCCCGCAAGACGGACATGCCGGCCCGCACCATGGTCGCCGAACTGGCCGCGGCCGCAAACGTGAGCGAACGCACCGTGCAGCGGCAGCTGAATGACGCCGCCGACCTGTGCGCCCGCTTCGGCGTGCTGGTCGACGCGCTCGAGACGGGCCGGATCTCCCGCACCCACGTCACGGTGATCCACGAGGCGGGCTGGCCGATCGACGAGGAGCACGTCCGCGCCGCGTTCCTCGCCACCGCGATCGCCCGGGCCGAGATCATGACCCCGGGCCGGCTCCGCCCGGTCGTCGAGATCCTCGCCGCCCGCCTCCACCCGCGCACCATCGCGGAGCGGCACGCCGAAGCGTCCGCGCAGCGCGGCGTGCGGGTCACCGACCGCCCCGACGGGATCGCGGACCTCCTCATGACCGGGCCCGCGGTCCTGGTCCACGGCATCTACGACCGGCTCACCCAGGACGCACACGCCATCATCGCCGCACGCCCCACCACCGACGACCCGGACTCGCACGGCTCAGGCCCGGACACGCTCGACGGCATCCCCGACGCGGACCGCGCCCGGCCCGAACCGGTGCCGGACACCCGCACGATGGATCAGCTGCGCGCGGACATCTTCTGCGACCTGGTGCTCACCGGCACCGCCGAAACCTGCACCGCCGGCGAAGGCATCGACGCGATCCACGCCATCATGCAGGTCACCGTCCCGGTGTTCACCGCCGCCGGCATCGGCACCGAACCCGCCATCCTCGCCGGCTACGGCCCGATCGACCCCGACACCGCCCGCCGCCTCCTCGGCAACGCCACCGGCTGGGAACGCGTCCTCACCTCCCCCGTCACCGGATCCGTCCTCGCCGTCGACCACTACCGGCGCACCAGCGCCCTCACCCGATTCCTCCGCGCCCGCGACGAACGCTGCCGCTTCCCCGGCTGCCGGCAACCCGTCTGGCGCTGCGACATCGACCACACCATCGACGCCGCCCACGGCGGCCCCACCGAGCACTGCAACCTCGCCCACCTCTGCCGACGCCACCACGTCCTCAAACACCACAGCGCCTGGACCGTCCGACAACTCGACGGCGGAATCCTCGAATGGACCAGCCCCACCGGCCGCATCTCCACCGACCACCCCGAACCCACCGTCAGATTCGAACCACCCCCGCAACGACCAAACTTCCGCGACCCCGCGACCTGCCCGAAGTACGACCCCATCGGCGACCCCGCACAATTCTGACCGCGCAACGAGCCGAAATGCGCCCGCGAGGTGACCGAAAGATGACGCCCAGATCACGATCTGGTAACCGGACACTCACGTCATCCGCTCGATTTCGCCCTGCGGCAGGCCGCGCGTAGAGTCTGGCCATGGAAGCCGAACTGCAGACCGACATCGTCGTCCGTCCGGTGCGGGACGTGGATGCCGAAGCCCTCGGGCGGGTGCACGCGACCTGCTGGCACGAGACCTACGACCACCTCATCAGCAAAGCGGCGCTCGAGAAGGTCTCGCCGCGCCGCATGGCCGAACTCTGGACCCACTGGGCCGCTCAGGGCAGCGAGTTCAAGCAGTTCGCCRCCCTCGTGGACGGCGAGATCGTCGGCTTCGTGGGATCGGGACCCGCCCGCGACAAGGACGCGCCGCGCTTCCGCGAGCTGTACTTCATCTACCTCCTCGACGCCTGGCACGGCACCGGCATCGGCCAGCGGCTGTTCGACGCCGCCATCGGCACCGACGAGCCCGTCTACCTCTGGGTCGCCGAAGACAACCCCCGCGCGCACAGCTTCTACGTCCGCAACGGCTTCACGCTCGACGGCGCCAGCCACACCGAGCCGTTCCTCGGCGAGACGCTCACCGAGGTCCGCTTCGTTCGCTGAGACCTACTGACATCAACGACGGATGCCGCTGACCGGACAGGTCAGCGGCATCCGTCGTTCGTGCGCTCGAACTAGCCGGCCCGCAGCACGGCCTGCCCGGCGGAGACGTCCACGCGCACGGTGCTCGAGGCGCCCGGGGTCGAGCCGACCTGGTTGTCGAACTGTCCGGCTGACACGTCGGAACTCACGTCGTAGTCCCCCTCGGGGACGGTGAGATCGGCCGAGCCGGCGCTCACCTCGAGGGTGATCGCATCGGGCTGGTCTCCGGTGAGCTCCCCGACGAGCGCGCCGGCGCTCACCGTGAGGTCCGCGGAGCGGACATCGGCGAGGTCGAGGTCGGCACGACCCGCGCTCACATCCGCCGTGAGCACCTCCGCCGAACCGGACAGCGACGCGCGTCCCGCGCCGAGATCGAGTCCGAGTTCGCCGAACTCACCGTCGGCGGTCAGGTCGCCGGCGCCGAGTCCGAAGTCGGCGTCGAGGCCTTCGAGCGACGACGGCAGCAGCAGGGTCGCGCGGCCGTTGCCGTCCCCGAAGAACCATGGCGTGCCGAAGTGCCAGTCCGGCGACGCGACGACGAGGGTTCCGCCATCCGTGCGCAGGGTCCACTGATCGGCGCCGAAGCTGCCGGTGACCTCGAGTTCGGCCTGGGTCACGTCGGCGAACTCGACCACCAGCGTGCCGGCGGCGAGGTCCACGTCAAGCGCATCGACGTCATCGACGGCGAGCGAGCGCCCGCTGGTCTGGATGGATGCCGCAGCCACCGTCGAGATCACCGTGGTGCCGATCGCGCCGAGGATGAGTGCACCGCCGAGCGCCATCACGAGGATCGCGATGACCTTCGACGATGCCCTGGTGCCGGGGGTCTGCGGCTCGGGATCGGGGGGCCCGGCCACGGGGGGCAGCGGGGGCGGGGTGAGGGTGGTGCTCATCGGACTTCTCCTGTCTGCGGCTGTCCGCCGTCATGCGAGATGTAGGCGAGTGCGGCGAGCACCCGTCGGTTGCCTGAGTCGTCCTGCTCGAGGTCGAGCTTCTGGAAGACGGCCGTGATGTGCTTCTCGACGCTGCCCTCGGTGACGAAGAGCGTCCGTGCGATCGCCTGATTGGACCGGCCCTCGGCGATGAGCGCCAGCACGGCGGCCTCGCGGTCGGTCAGCCGCCGCATCCGCTCGTCCCGGGTGCGCCGGCTCAGCAGCTGAGCGACGACCTCGGGATCGAGCACCGTGCCGCCGGCGCCGATGGTCTCCACTGCGGCGAGGAAGTCGGTCACATCGGCGACCCGGTCCTTGAGGAGGTAGCCGAGGGCGCCGCGCCTGGTCGAGATGAGGTCTGACGCGTACCGCTCCTCGACGTACTGCGACAGGACGAGCACCGCGAGCTCTGGCAGCCGTGCGCGCAGGGCGAGGGCCGCGCGGATCCCCTCGTCGGTCCAGGTGGGGGGAAGACGCACGTCGAGGATGCAGAGTTCGGGCGCCGCCTCGTCGACGGCCTCGTCGAGGCGCGTGGCGTCGGGGAGGGCGGCGACCACGACGTGCCCGGAGTCCTCGAGCAGTCGGACCAGGCCTTCGCGCAGCAGCGCGGAGTCTTCGCAGATCAGGATGCGCATGGGATGCTCACCTCCACCGAGGTCGGTCCGCCGATCGGACTGTCGATCCGCGCCTGCCCGCCGGCGGCGAGCACGCGGTTGACGATGCCGTCGAGTCCGCCGCCGGGAAGCACGCGCGCTCCCCCGACACCGTTGTCCTCGACCCGAGCCCAGAGTGTACCGCCGTCCCGGCGTCGCACGACCACTCGAACTCCCGTGCCACGGGAGTGCTTCGTCGCGTTGGTCAGCGCCTCGGCGATCGCGAAGTAGGCGGCGGCCTCGGCATCCCGGCTGCAGCGTCCGTCCAAGCGGACATCGAGGTGCACGGGCACGATGGAGCGGGCGGCAACCGCCGACAGGGCGGCATCGAGACCGCGGTCGTCAAGCACGGCGGCGTGGATGCCGCGGGCCAGCTGTCGCAGTTCGGTGATGGCCGCCTTCGTCGAGGTGTGCGCCTCAGCGATGAGGGCCTTCGCGGCCTCCGGGTCGCTGTCGATCTTCTGCTGAGCGAGCCCGAGCGTCATGCCGACCGAGACCAGCCGCGGCTGAACCCCGTCGTGCAGATCGCGCTCGATGCGAGTTCGTTCGACATCCGCGGCGTGGACGGCGCCTGCCCGCTGGACGCTGGAGGTCCGCGCGGCCTCGGCGAGCTGCGCCTCCCGCGAGGGCACCATGATCGCCCGGGCGAGCACGCCGTGCAGTATGGCGAGGCCGACGATGGCGGCGGCGGCGAGCAGCGCGGCGATGATGCCGGCGGGCACCGCGAAGACGACCGGGACGTCGAGCCCCGTGCCGAACAGGCGCACGTGGGTGCTGTCTTCGGCGTACAGCGGGGCGAACGTCAGCGCGATCGCCGAAGTGAGTACGCCGATCAGGCCGAGCACGATCCAGCCGAGCACCGTCGCGATCGCCGCGCTGGCGACCGCGCGCCACACGCCGGGGTCGATGAGCTGCAGCCACATCGTGCGCATCAGGCCGCCGAAGCCCGGCCGTCCGCTCGACCGCGGGCGGCGCACCGGCAGGCCGAAGCCGTACAGTCCGTCGACACGCGCCGTCTCGAGCCAGGCCAGGCCGAACAGCGCATAGTCGAAGGCGATGAGGAACAGGATGCCGATACCGAGGACGGGGAGCAGGCCCAGGCCGAGGCTGAGCAGGGTGATCAGGATCGTGAAGACGATGGGGCCGACGACTCCGAGGGCGGCGAGCTGGAGCACGGCGCCACCGGTGGCCAGCGGGCTGACCCGCCGAGGTGGGGAGGACTGTGCGGCCCGGATATCGGGTGAGGCGTGGGAGGTCATGGCTCCACGGTAGGACGCGGGGCCCTCGGACACCCCCGAGGCATCCGCCCTCTTCGATTCGGGTTATCCCCCGGTCAGCCGAGCATGCGCTTGACCTCGGCGAGCTTCGCCTCCGACTCGGCGAGCAGGCCACGGAGCTTCTCGACCGTCGCGGCGGAGAGATCAGCGCCCGCCGTCGCGGGTGCCGCAGCGGCGTCGTCGGGCTTGGGCGAGAGGAAAAAGTTCGCGAGATAGCCGGTGAACGTGCCGAAGATGCCGACTCCGACCACGATGATGACGCTGCCGGTGATGCGTCCCAGCTGGCTGACCGGATACTGGTCGCCGTAGCCGACGGTCGAGATCGTGACGATCGTGTACCAGATCGCGTCGGACGCCGTCGTGATGTTCGCGCCAGGGGCGTGCTCCTCGAACGCCAGCATCACGAGGCTGCCGAACTCCAGCACCAGGATCCCCATGAGCAGCAGCACATACAGCGCACTGCCGGCACGGTCCTTGATGAGCGCGCGCCCGATCGCCCTGACGCCCACCTTCTTCAGCAGCCGGTAGACCCGAACGAGCCGGAAGACGCGCAGGATCTTGAGCTGCGGGAAGGGGAGGCTCGCCAGCAGATCTGCCCAGCCGAAGTGCTTGAAGAAGTAGGCGCTCGCGGACGGAGCCGTGAAGATCCGGTAGGTGAAGTCGGCCAGGAAGATGATGCTGAAGATCGCGTTCATCACTTCGAGCACCGTGTCGAGCGAATTGTCCCGCACGGCCAGCAGCAGCACCAGGTTGAGGATCGAGAGGATCGAGAGGATCCCGATGAAGATCTCGTAGCCGGTGCTCTTCAGCTCGCTGCGCGGCTTCTTGACATTCATTGTCGTGACGATACTCGTCTGCCCGCGATCCTGCCGCCGGTCAGCCCCGGTCCCGCACGGGGGCCATGCGGGTCCCCGCGCTCATCACCCAGCGCGGCACGCGGAACGACGGCCGGTTGCGGTCGAGCGCGTCGATCCGCGCCAGCTCATCGTCGGTGAGCGTGAAGTCGAAGATGTCGAAGTTCTGCGCGATGTGGGCGGCATCGGTGGACTTCGGGATCGCGATGAAGCCCGACTGGATGTGCCAGCGCAGGATGATCTGCGCCGGGCCCTTGCCGTACTTGGCGGCGAGTTCGGTGAACACCGGTTCTCCGAGGAGCGCCTTCGAGCCGTGCCCGAGTGGGTACCAGGCCTCCCCCACGATGTCGTGCTTGGCGTGGAACGCGGAGAGGTCCTTCTGCGCGGAGTAGGGGTGCCGTTCGACCTGGTTGATCACCGGCCGGATCGTCGCGCCGGCCAGGATCTTCTCCAGGTCGCTGATCAGGAAGTTGCTGACCCCGATCGATCGCACGGTCCCGCGCTCGACCGCCTCTTCCATCGCCTTCCAGCTGCCGACGACATCGCCGAACGGCTGGTGCAGCAGCAGCAGATCGACGTAATCGGTACCGAGGCGCTCGAGCGACTTGGTGATCGCCTGCTGCGTCTTGGCGTACCCGAAATCGCTGACCCAGACCTTGGTCGTGAGGAAGATCTCCTCGCGCGCAACTCCGGATGCCGCGATCCCGCGCCCCACCGCGCGCTCGTTCCCGTAGATCGCGGCCGTGTCGATCAATCGGTGACCGACGCGCAGGGCGGTCTCGACGCTGAATTCGCATTCCGCCACGTCGTTGACGAGGTACACGCCGAGGCCGATGCTCGGCATCGACCGGCCGTTGCTGAGTGCGAACGATTCCATGAAGATCACGCTAGACCTCGAAAGATAGGTGATCTCACCGATTCACCCCCATGCTCCGTGCGGTGTGATCAGAGGCACGACCACCTGGGTCGCACACTGGGGAAGGGAACCCACATGCCGCTCTACATGGATGTCCACCACCTCGACGGACCTGTCACTGTCGCGGACGTCGCCGCCGCACATGCGGCAGACCTCGCCCACCAGGACGAGCACGACGTGCACTACCTGCGTTACTGGGTCGACGAGAGCGCCGGCAAGATCTTCTGCCTCGTCGACGCGCCGAATCCCGAGGCCGCGAACATCGTGCACCGCGAAGCCCACGGTCTGGTCGCGGATGAGGTGAACCTCGKCGTAGAGGGGGTATGAGCGCTTAGATGGGCACATGCTCGTTGAGCGCGAGAGTCTCCTGGGGGAGCTGGCCGTAGCGCTCGACACTGCGCTCGGGGGACGGGGCCGCCTTGTCTTCCTCGGCGGTGAAGCCGGGGTCGGCAAGTCGGCCCTCGTCCGCGTGTTCGGAGAATCCGTCGTGGCGCCGGCGAAGGTCCGGGTCGGCGGCGTCGACAACCTCACCACCGCGGACGCGCTCGCCGCGTTCCAGGATGCGGTCCCCGAGATCGTGCCCCGCCTCGAGGCGGGCGGCGAACGGATCCGACTCTTCCGCGCACTGCGCAGCACGCTCATCGCCTCCCCGGGGCTCCTCATCCTCGAGGATCTGCACTGGGCGGATGAGGCGACCCTGGATGCCCTGCGCTTCCTCGCCCGCCGCCTGGACGGCGTCCCCGTCCTGATCATCGCGACCTACCGCTCCGACGAGGCGCGGGCGCGGCATCCGCTCACCCTGCTGATGGGCGACCTGACGACGGTGGCGAGCGTCCGCCGCCTGATGGTCCCGCCGCTCACCGTCGACGGCGTCGCACTGCTCGCGGAGCAGGCGGGCGTGGCGGTCGACGCAGCGATGCTGCACGCCCGTACGGACGGCAACCCGTTCTTCGTGACCGAATCGCTCGCCGTGGGCGGCGAAGACCTTCCCGAGACGGTGAGCGATGCGGTGCTGGCTCGCGTCGCACGCCTCTCCCCGGGTGGTCAGGATGCCGCGGCCGCCGCCGCGATCTTGGGCACCGTCGCGGACGCCGCGCTGCTCTCCGCTGTCGCGGGGCGGGATGTCGCCGCCCTCGACGAGTGCGTCGAGGCGGGGGTGCTGGTGCCGACCGGCGACGGATTCGGCTTCCGGCACGAACTCGCGCGGGACGCGGTCGAGCGCAGCCTCTCGGCGGCGCGTCGGAGCGAGCTGCATCGACGCGCGCTCGGCGCCCTCACCGAGCGGACTCCGGAGGACTCGCGCACGCTCGCCCACCATGCCGCGGGGTGCGGCGACGATGCCGCTGCGGCGTACCACGCGAGGCTCGCCGGGGAGCGCGCCGCACGACTCAACGCCCATCGTGAAGCCGCCGCGCACTATCGGATGGCCCTGCGACACGGGTCCGCGGCATCCGACCGCCCCGCACTCTTCGTCGCCCTGTCGTACGAGTGCTATCTGACCGACCAGCTGCCCGAGGCACTCACGGCGCGCCAGCGTGCGCTGGAGCTCCACCAGCTCGCCCGCGATGCGGCACTCGTCGGCGACGACGAGCGCTGGCTCTCGCGGGTGTCCTGGTTCCTCGGTCGCGGCCCTGACAGCGAGCGCTATGCCGCTCGCGCGATCGCGAGCCTCGAGCCACTCGGACCCAGCCGGGCGCTCGCCATGGCGTACAGCAACTTCGCCCAGCTGCGGATGCTCGCGAGCGACGATGCCGAGGCGGCGCTGTGGGCCCGGCGGGCGCTCGCGCTCGCGATCGAGTTCGGCGACGTCGAGATCGAGTCCCACGCGCTCAACAACCTCGGCGTGGTCACCATGACATCGGGCAGCATTCCCGAGGGCGAAGCGCTGCTCGCCCGGAGCCTCGACCTCGCGCTGGCAGCCGATCTGTCCGAGCACGCGGCACGCGCGTACACGAATCTCGCCTCGGAAGCGGTCGCCGAGCATCGGTACGCCGCCGGCCTCGTGCACCTCGATGCCGGCATCGCATACTGCGAGGATCGCGACCTCGACTCGTGGGCGCGCTACATGCGGGCGTGGCGGTGCGTGGCTCTCGGCGACATCGGACGCTTCGACGACGCCCTCGCGGATGCGCTCCTGCTGCTCGATCACCCGGACATCGCACCGGTCTCGGCGATCCCCGCTGCCGCGGCTGCCGGACGAGTCCTCGCGCGCCGAGGGGAGGAGGCATCCGCATTCCTCTCCCACGCGACCGAGCTCGCCGCCGGCACGCGGGAGATCCAGCGCATCGCCCCCGCCGCGTGCGCTGCCGCCGAGGACGCGTGGTTGCGCGGCGCGACCGGCACGATCGGACCGCTGACGAATGCCGCATGGACCCTCGCGCTCGCTCATTCCGACCCTTGGGCCGTGGGTGAGCTCGCCTGGTGGCGGATGCTCGGCGGATGCGAGCGGGAGACCGATCTGCCGCTCGCCGAGCCGTTCCGTCTCGCTCTCGAGGGAAGTCCCCTCGCCGCCGCGGACGCGTGGGATGCCCTGGGAAGCCCGGTCTGGAGCGCCTATGCCCGCGGACTCGCGCCGGATGCGGCATCCGCCGACCGTGCCGTACGCGTGCTCGATGCCCTCGGCGCCGCCCAGTCCGTGCAGGCCGTGCTGCGCACCAGGCGCGAGCTCGGCCTGCCGCTCCCCCGACGCCCGCGCACGGCGGCCCGCACGCAGCCCGGTCAGCTGACCGCACGCGAGCTCGAGGTGCTCGGGCTGCTCGATCGCGGACTGTCGACGGCGGAGATCGCGGCGACGCTCATCGTCTCGCCGCGCACGGTCGATCACCACATCGCGGCGGTGCTGCGCAAACTCGGCGAGCCGACCCGCGCCCGCGCCGTCGCCGCCGCGCGCCGCCTCGGAGCACTCGACCGCTGAACAGCGCGTCGGATGCGGCTCAGAGCTCTTTCGTGAGGCCGCCGTCGATGAGGAAGTCGGCGCCGGTGACGTTGCCGGCACGGTCGCTCGCGAGCAGGAGCACCAGATCGGCGACCTCTTCAGGCTCGGTGAATCGTCCGGTGGAGAATCCGCCGCCGCCCTCGATGATCCTGCGGCGGGCTTCTTCGGGCGTGACGCCCATGCTCTTCGCGACGGTCGCGGCCACTCCGTTCTCGCCGAGCCAGAGCGGGGTCGAGACCGGTCCGGGACTGATCGTGTTGAAGCGGATGCCGCGAGGCCCGAACTCCTTCGACAGCGACTTGGAGAGGTTCCACACCGCTGCCTTCGTGGCCGCGTAGTCGATCACGCCGGGGTCGGGAAGGAAGGCATTGACCGAGCCGATCGTCACGACGTTTCCGCCCCCACGCTCGAGCAGCAGCGGAATCGCCGCGCGCGTAGTGCGCACGGCTGCCATCAGGCTGAGGTTCAGGGTGGCCAGCCAGTCGTCATCGCTGACTTCGAGGAATCCGGCGGTTCGCGGGGCGACCGCACCGACGTTGTTCACGACGATGTCGAGCCCGCCGAAGTGCGCGGCGCGCGACACGAGCTCGGCAGGTCCCTCGGCGGTGGAGAGGTCGATCGCGACCGCGAGCACCTGACCCGTGTCTGCCAGGGCGCCCAGCTCATCGGTGATCGAACGAGCCCCGGCAACGACATTCGCGCCCTCGGCGACGAGGGCGCGAGTGATCGCAAGCCCGATTCCCTTGCTC
>NZ_JBFUFC010000114.1:0-12018 GCF_056403635.1 Microbacterium sp. P2_F9
GAGCTGGGATGCGACGCCGATCAGTCTCACGACGGTCGCGTCGTCGAGCTCGGTGATCTTCACCGGGAGAGCGTCGGCCGCAGTGTCTTCGCCCAGCACGTCGCGCAGCAACTCGATGTGCTGCTCGATGTCTGAGAAGAACGCCATGCCACATGCTCTCAGCGACCACCGACATTCGAACGAGTGTTMGAGCTGATTCCACCCGGAGAAGGGTAACGAATGCATAACGGAACCCCGGCCGGAGGTTAGGCCCTCGCGGAGCGCATGAGGGAGAACACCGCGATCGCCACCGCCATACCTCCGATCGCACGCACGACGGATAGGAGTGGGATTTGCCGGGTGGATGCCCTCCCCGAACTCGGACAAGACCATCCCAAGAAGGTGGTCGCATGCGCGCAGGCGGTCGGTCACTCGCGCCACCTTGCCAGCGCTCACCGACGCCGGCACCGGGATGGCGCACGGCGACGGGATGGCGCACGCTGGAGAGGTGAGTCGCTCCTCGAAAGCCGAGATCGCGCCGCGCGCGCATCGACGTCACGGCACTCTCGCCCTCGCGCTGGGCCTCGTCTTCGCCGCCGCCGGATGCACCGCGGCCGCGCCCGAACCCACGGCGACTCCCCCCTCGGCCGGCTCGATTCCTGCGGCGGCAGCGGTCGTTCCGCAGGGCGAGCCGCAGAGCTTCGCGACGGGACTGGAGGTGCCATGGTCGGTCGTCTTCGCCGAGGGCACGGCACTCGTGAGCGAGCGAGACTCGGGGCGCATCGTCGAGATCGCGGACGACGGTGGGGCGCGCCGGGTCGGCGTGATCGCGGATGCCGACGGCCGAGGTGAAGGCGGGCTCCTCGGGCTCGCGCTGGGGCCCGACGGCGGGCTGTACGTCTACTTCAGCACGCCGACCGACAACCGCATCGAGCGCTACGACCTGGAGGGCTCGCCCGGCTCGTTCGCGCTCGGCGACCCCGAGGTCATCATCGACTCTCTGCCCGTTGCCGGAAACCACAACGGCGGGCGGATCGCGTTCGGCCCCGACGGGATGCTCTACGTCGGCGTCGGAGACGCGGCCCAGGGCGATCGCGCCCAGGACGTCGACGATCTCGGCGGCAAGATCCTGCGGCTGACGCCGGAGGGCGGCATCCCGGATGACAATCCGTTCCCCGGTTCGCTGGTGTGGAGCTACGGCCATCGCAATGTGCAGGGACTCGCGTGGGCGGCGGACGGCACGATGTTCGCGACCGAGTTCGGCCAGGACACCTGGGATGAGCTCAACATCATCGAGCCCGGCGAGAACTACGGCTGGCCCGTCGTCGAGGGCATGGGCGGCGGCGCGGACTTCATCGATCCGGTGCAGCAGTGGACTCCGGATGCCGCGAGCCCGAGTGGCATGGCGATCGTCGGCGACACGATCTTCATCGCGAATCTGCGCGGCGAAGTGCTCCGCGCCGTCCCGATAGCCGACCCCTCGCAGCACACCGACTACTACGTGCACGAGTTCGGGCGGCTCCGCGATGTGGCCCCGGGACCTGACGGCGATCTGTGGTTCATGACGAACAACACCGACGGCCGCGGCTCTCCGGGGCCGGAGGACGACCGCATCCTCCGTGTGGCGCTCGGATCGTGACCCACCGAGTCAAGACGCATGCGCCGTCCGACCAGGGATCCCCACATCTGTCTGGTCGGGCGACGCATGCGTTGGTCCCCCCGACTACTGCGCAATGCAGTAACCGGATCTCAGTATAGGCACTGGGTTCGGCGCCGCGCACGTAGGCTCGAAGTCTGTGGAGCTGAGGGGAGCACCCATGACCGATCGCCAGCTCACGACCTCCGCGTACCTCACCCTCGGGCTGCTGACCTCCCGGGACTGGTCGGCCTACCAGCTCGCGGAGCAGGTCGGGCGAGGCGTGGACCACCTCTGGCCACGCGCGGCCCGGCAGCGCTACATCACGCCGAAGCAGCTGCTCGAGGATGGCCTTGTCACGGCGCGGGCGGAGCCTTCCGGCAGACGCACGCGCACCATCTACTCGATCACCACGGAGGGCCGCGAAGCGCTCGCGCTCTGGCTGTCGACGGAGGCCCGACCCCCCGCACTCGAGTTCGAGGGCATGATCCGGGTGCTGCTCGCCGACGAAGGATCGATCGACGATCTCCGCGCCAACCTGCAGACCATGCGCCGCCAATCGGTCGCCGCGCGCGCCTTGTTCGCCGACCATGCCGCCTACATCGCATCCACCGGCGGAACGTTCCCGGAGCGCCAGCACCTGTTCGCGCTCGCCAATCGCTACATGATCGGCCACTACGACCACATCATCGAGTGGGTGGACTGGTCGCTCGAGCAGATCGCGTCCTGGCCGGACACGGTGACTCCCGCGACCGACAACGTTGCCCAGGTGGCCGAGATGCTCGCGCCCAGTGTGGCCGCGAAGGCCGCGGATTCGCCCGCCGAAGAGGAGACGCCATGATCAGCCGCATCGCTCCGACGGATCTGCAGGTTCCCGTCGACGGCGGCGACCTGCACGCACTCAGCTGGGGTACCGGCGACGAGGTCGTCATCGCGATCCATGGCATCACGGCATCCGCGATCTCGCTGCAGCCGCTCGCCGACCGGCTCGCCGGCCGCTTCCGCGTCGTCGCCCCCGATCTGCGCGGACGCGGACGAAGCGCGGGGCTGCCTGGACCGTTCGGGATGGCGGCGCACGCCGCGGATGTCGTGGCACTGCTCGATCACCTCGGCGTGCCGAGGGCGATCGTGCTCGGCGAGTCGATGGGCGGCTACGTCGCCGTGCAGCTCGCGGTATCGCACCCGGATCGCGTCGAGCGGCTCGTCCTCGCCGATGGCGGACTCCCGCTCGCCGTTCCCGAGGCCCTGCTCGCCGATCCGGATGCGGCGGTCGCGGCGATCCTCGGCCCCGCCCTCGCGCGCCTGCGCATGACCTTCGAATCGCGCGACGCCTACCGGGCGTTCTGGCACGAGCACCCCGCGCTCCGCGACGTGTGGAATCCGTACATCGAGGCGTACGTCGACGCGGATCTGACCGGTGAGGCACCGGAGTTCCGCTCCGTCGTGTCCGAGGCCGCGGTCGTCGCGGACGGACGCGACCAGCTCGTCAACACCGACCTCCGCCGGCTCTCCGAGATCACGTGCCCGGTCACCCTGGTGCGTRCCGGTCACAACCTGATGAACGAGCCGACGCCCMTCTTCGGCGATGCGGTCGTCGCCCAGTCCGTCGCCGAGATGCCGCAGCTCGTCGTCGTGAGCGCTCCCGAGCTCAACCACTACAGCCTGCTGCTCACGGATGCCGGGGCCGACCTGGTCGCCGGCGCCCTCGTCGCCCAGGCCGGCGCCGCCTGACCTGCGCGGCCGAAAAGGGTGGACTCCCGCGCTGCGCGGGAGTCCACCCTTTCGGTGGAGCTGATCAGGAGTCGGGGAACGCGGCCATCGGCGGGCGGCACTCCGCCTGCAATGCCGTCACGTCGGGGACGTCGCTGACCCTGGTGAAGGCCATGTCGTCTGGGCCCACCTCCATCGCCAGCGTGAGCTTGAGCGTCCCCGCGAAGTCTGTCCAGTGGTACACGAAGTCCTCGCCGGGCTTATTCAGGGCGTAGTTCGGGGCCATGCCGCCGCCGCCCTCGAACGTATTCCGGACGAGGTCATCGTCCATGCGCCAGGCACCGTACCCCCATGTGCAGGCGAGCGCATTCTTCTGCGTGTAGGCGAAGCGCCCGTCCTTCACGACAAGCGTGTAGTGACCCCAGTTCTCCTCGATGATGTCCAGCTCCCGCACACCCTGGGCGCGAAGATCATCCGGGGTCGTGTCGGCGATGTACGTACCGTCGAGCCGGGTCGAGACCTCCGTCGGCCAGGACGCCGGCGTGGGGAGGCATTCGAGCGGCCGCTGCGGTGGGGTGCTCGGACGGAGCTCCTCAACGCGCGCGAACACCTTCGCTCCGATGTCGGTCGCGCCGATCTCTTCGACGAGGGGACGCACCGCGGCGCGCAATCCGGCGATGCCGTCAGCGCCGGCCTCGGGCAGCGTGAGCCCCACGCCGCAGGCGACGGCAGAGGACTCGAGATCGTCCGATTCAAAGTCCCCGACGAGGTCCGGCACCGTCGCGCCGACGGCGGATGTCAGTACGGCGCGCTGTTCCGCCGAGAGCGCCGCGAGCGCGTCGCGGTTGGCGATGAGGACAAGGGGGCGCGGCCACATCATCACGTCCGCGGTCACCGAGCGGCCGGAGGCGTGGAACCCATTGCCGGTCACGTAGCTCATCGGCAGCAGCGAGCCGTTGATGTTGTCCATCCTGGCCCCGTTCTCCTCCCACACGATGAACCCGGCACCGAGGAGGGCGAGCGTGCGCTCGGCGATTTCGCCCCGACTCGCCGAGATCGTCGTTCCTTCGAAGTCCGCCGCAGACAGCAGGGGGCCTTTCACCCCGAACGGGTGCACGAGCGGCCCCGGAAGGATCCCGAGCCCTTCGACCCCGAGTTCGTCGACGTCGTGAAGCATCGGCGCGATGAGCGAGTCATCCTGAAGCAGGGCTGCTTCCATCGCGAACGAGTCGATGACGAAGGGGGCCAGGAGCGCGTCGAGGGAGGTCACACCCAGCGGACGGAGATCACGTGCCGGTACGAGGGCGAGCGGCACTTCGCCGTCGCGGACAGCCTTGACGAGCGCCTCGGTGGACCTGCCGAATCTGGCGACCGTCACGTTGCTGGGGAGCAGATCGACCTGCATGCCGCCGTGCGACAAATCAGCCACCTGCTCGACATACGGCAGCATGAACCAGCCGTCCTCGCCGGCAACCATCGTCAGTGTCATCGGAGTCGGCGTCAGTTCGCCTCCCGACCGATCCAGCGCCGTCGCGCCTCCCGTGCATGCCGCGCATGCCAGGACGACGAAGGCAGCGATGGATGCCGCACCCACTCGCATGACGTGCCTACTCGTGTTCATCGGGAACCTCCGATCGGGTGTCGGTCGCCTCATGCGAGTCCGAATCGTTGGCAATGCTATGAATCGCGGGACGGCCCCGGCATCCGGCCCTTCCCTCGACTCTGCGGGTGGCCACCGAGGGTCTGCCCTCATCGGTCGGACCGGAGATAGCGGAGCGTCGCGAGCACGCGGCGGTGGTCCTCGGGTGAGTCGTCGAGCTCGAGCTTGGCGAAGACATGACTCACGTGGGCCTCCACCGTCTTCGGGCTGAGGAAGAGTGCCGCACAGATTGCGGCGTTCGACCGCCCCTCTGCAATGAGGGCGAGCACCTCGCGTTCGCGAGCGCTGAGCGGGAGTTCCTCCCGGGTGGGGCGACTCATCAGGCGCGCGACGATGGTCGGGTCGACGACGCACTCCCCCGCGGCGAGTCGGGCGAGCGCGTCGGTGAGCACAGCCACATCCGACACCCGGTCCTTCAGGAGGTATCCCGCACCACCGGGGAACGATCCGAGCAGCTCGACGGCATAGCGGGAGTCGAGGTAGTGCGAGAGTACGAGCACCCCGATGCCCGGATGGGCGGCCCGGAGTCGCCGGGTGGCGAGGAGTCCCTCGTCGGTGAAGGTCGGAGGCATCCGGATGTCGACGATCGCGACATCTGGATGGTGGGCGTCCGCGAGCCGCTCGAGTTCCGCACCATCGCCGGCGGTGCCGACGACCTCGATTCCGGCGTCGATGAGCAACCGGGCCACGCCCTCGCGCAGGAGCATCTCGTCGTCGGCGATCACTATTCGCATGGCAGCTCCGCCTGCACGGTCAGGGCGTCCGCGACGACGTCCACTCGAAGGCCGCCGCCGATCGCACCGACACGGTCGCCCAGTCCTCCGACGCCGTCCCCGAATCCCGCGAAGGCCTCCGGACCGTCCGGTGGGCCACTCACCGTGACGGACAGGACGCCGCCCGCCTCGGTCACATCCACCACGGCCGAGCGCAGGCGGCGAGCGCGCAGCGTCTCGGCGACCACCACGTAGGCGGTCGTCTCGACCGCGGATGACAAGCGCCTGCCCGGAGCCCCACTGATTCTGATGGGGATGTCGGCGCCCTCGCGGAGCACTTCGAGCGCTGCCCCGAGCCCGTCTTCCGCGAGGGCCGCCGGATACAGACCGTGCGCGAGTTCGCGGAGCTCATCGAGGGCCAGGCCCACTTCTGCGATCGCCCACACGAGTTCGGGATCCGGATGCCGCGCCAGGGCGAGCCGCAGCTTGAGCAGGAGCGCCACGACCTGCTGCTGCGCACCGTCGTGGAGGTCGCGCTCAAGGCGCCGACGCTCCGAGTCGAACGAGGTGACGAGCCGAGCGCGCGACCCCTGCAGATCGGACACACGGCTCGCGAGCTCAGCCTGAAGGCGTTCGTGCTCGAGAGCCAGGCTCGCCGCGCGGGCGACGGCGTCGCGGAATCCGTCATCATCGAGCAGGCCGGGGCGGTGGGTGAGCACGGCGAGTGCGGCGCCGTCCGCACCGACCGCGACGGTGGCACGCCGCATCCGATCCTCACCGGATGCCCGCGGATCCGGAATTGCACGTCCGACCGCATCGACCACGCGATCGGCGAGCGGATACGAGATCTCGAGCGACTCATCGTGCGTGATCGCGGCAAGTGCGTCGCGAAGCCGCCCGGGGCCTGGTGCGCGGGAGAGATCCGAGACGAGTCGCGCTGATCGGCGACGAGCGGCTGCCGCGCGGACGATCTCCCACGAGACGGCCACCGCGACCCCGATGAGCGCCACCGCGACCCCACCGCTCAGGGTCCGGCTCACCGGGGCGGCGGCGAGCCCCATCGAGGCGATCGCGGCGAATCCGATCGCGGCGAGACCGATGGAGATGGCGGAAGTGCCGGCAACGAGGGAGATCAGCAGGCGATCGGCCGGACTCGCGCGCAGGAATCGGTCGGCAAGGAAGCCGATGAGCATAAGCGACGAGGTCAGTCCGAGAACTGCCCCGGCGTCACCCGCCGACCGCGCGACCGAAGGTGAATCGACGATCAGGGCGAGATTCGCGGGACACGCGAGGCATCCACTGCTCTGCGGGTCGAGAGTCACCGCGCGCAAGAACGCGGGCGCCAGTACCGCTGCCACGGCGAGGGCGACAGCCACCCGATCTCGGCCTCGCTCCGGGAGCCCGCGCGAATACGCGAGTGCGAGCCAGCCGGTCAGGGGAAGCCAGATCGTGCCGAGCAGCAATCCCAGTGTGAATACCAGCGCATTCGGGGCGGCCGGGTTCGCCCACTCCCGCATGGTCCACGCCGCCCCGACTCCAAGGACGAGCAAGGCGAACGGCCGCCTGCGCACGAGCGCGATCACTCCGGCGACGATGAGCGCCACTGCGGCACCGACCTCGACCGCCACGGCGAACGTGCCTCGCGCGAGTGCGAAGGCGCCGCCGTGATCGACGATGATCCACATCATCACGCACCCCGCGACCGCCCCCGCAACGAGGGCCACTCCCCCGACACGGCGCGCCGTGCGATGCCGAGTGGCGCCTGCGACCCCCCTCACGGCGGTCACCCCGCTTCCGTCGCTGCGAGCAGCGATGAGTTCACGGGCAGCCACGCGCGCACCTCGGTTCCGCCACTGTGCGGACTGCGCACCTCCAGCCCGCCGTGCAGTGCCTCGGCTCGTTCCCGCAGCCCGCGCAGGCCGCTCCCCCCACCCATCGATGCGCCGCCACGGCCGTCGTCGCGGACGGTCACGACCAAATCGTCGCCGTCTCGACGGACAGCCACCGCCACCCGTTGCGGGTCGGCGTGTTTGGTGGCGTTCGAGAGCGCCTCGGCGCAGATGAACCACACGGCATCGCGCTGCGCAGGCGAGAGCTCGACGTCGTCCGTGTGCACTTCGACAGGGAACGGCAGCTCCGCTGCCAGCCTCGTCAGCGACACCCCGAGGTCATCGTCCGAAGCGGCAGGCTGCAGCCCGCGGCCGAAGCGACGGAGGGCGTCGTCTGCGCGGGCGGCAGCATCGTCCAGCCCGTCATCAAGACCGATCCCCCCGAGCAGGTCTGCGACTCTCCGGAGCCTTCGCCGGGGGCCCGCTTCGAGATCGTGGCTCAAGCGCTGCCTGGCCTCGTTCTCGGCGATCAGCAGGCGGTCACTCGACTCCTGCACATCGGCAGCGCGTGCGCGCACGTCAGCGTGCAGCTCGACATTGCGCAGCGCGAGCGATGCCGCAGCGGCGATCTGGGGCATGATCGCAGGGTCCACCCGGATCGCGCGGTCGTGCACCAGCACGGCGATCGGCGCGCCGTTGGCCTCGACCGTCGTGACGACCCGGTCGGGCGCCGCGTTCTCGGGGACGACGGCACGACCGCCGTCATCGACGTAGCGGCCGTCGGCGAGGCGATACGCGAGCCAGAGATCGGGGTCGCCGATCACCCGGGCAAGGCGTTCCCGCAGGGTGCCACGGTCTGTCACACCGCCGAGATCGATCACCACACCGATGAGAGCCTCCTCGGGGGAACGGTCGAAGGCGACATCGATCAGCAGCAGGAGAGCGACGTACGCGGTGCCGAGGAGGTACACCGAGAGCGCGAGCCCGGCGGGCGCATCGGTCGGGCGCAGGAAGACCGGCAGCGCCCACGCCGTCGCGAGGGCGATCGCGGCGGCGAGTGCCGCGGCTACCGGCCTGCGCGCGATGCGTGCGGTTCGCCGCAGTCGCAAGAAGGCCGCCACGACCAACGCGATCCCGAGGATCACCGTGGTCGCAGGCTCGGCCACGAATGCGGGCACGAGGCTGACGGCCGAGACGGCCGCGACCACCGCGATCGTCCACCACGACCGCAGGCGCGCTCCGGGATAGGCGAGCACGAGATACGCGAGCGCTCCCCGGTGCAGAAACTGCCCCACCGGCAGCGAAGGCCCGGCGAACCACAGCAGCGCCGCGATCGCCGCGACCACCGCGGCACCTCGGTGCCGAGGTCGCAGAGCCGCCGCGACAGCGAGAACCACGAGCAGGAGTCCCGTCAGGGTATCCGCCTCCGCCCGCCCAGCCTCGCCCGCTCCGGCGGTCCACCACAGTCCGGCGAGCACGAGAACCGCGGCGATCACCTGGGCGATCGCCGTTCGCGTCACGGATTCACCGGCTCACCGTCGAGGATCCGCGTGACCGCCTCACCTGACAGGTTCTGCTTCGGCACGAATCCTCGGGCGGGTGTCGCTGCGAGGCGGCGGGTGTAGGCGGAGGCATCCCGGGTGGACGTGAGCACCACGGCAGGACCGCCATCGACGACGAGCCGGCGAGCGATCTCGAACCCGTCTTCACCGGGAAGCAGCACGTCGAGCAGCACGACATCCGGATGTAGCCGCTCGCACTCGACGACCGCCTCGGCCCCGTCCGCGGCCTCGCCGACGACGACGAATCCGTCGAGTTCGAGCACTGCCCGCGCGGCCGCACGGAACTCATCGTGATCGTCGACGATGAGCACGCTGCGCGTCATGCGTTGATCGTGGCACAGCAGCGTCGCGCCGGCATCAGGGCAGACCCTCGGTACGGCGGGCGGACACCCAGAATCACGGATGCCGGACCCCGCGCCGCAGCGCGGGATCCGGCATCCGTCCCAATCGAATCCGACCGGTCAGCCGACCGGCTGCACCCACGTGGACGGCGCCGGGGGTGCCACGACCGGCGGCTGGTCGTTGCAGGAGATGATGTTCGGCTGGTATCGGCTCAGCCAGTTGGCCGGGCCGTCGTTCCACGGAGTGAGCAGCGTCGCCCCGTCATTGCCGCCCAGGTTCTGGTACGAGAAGGTCGATCCGTTCACCCAGTCCCACGTGAACGTGCCGCAGTTGTTCACGCCTGCCCATCCGATGTTGCGGGCGTCCACGTTCTCGAACGTCGCATCGCCGGCGACGCGGGCGCTGACCACCGAGGTCCCGGCGCCGTCGACCTGGATGTC
The DNA here is from genome assembly GCF_056403635.1 of Microbacterium sp. P2_F9. NCBI lineage: Bacteria > Bacillati > Actinomycetota > Actinomycetes > Micrococcales > Microbacteriaceae > Microbacterium > Microbacterium sp. P2_F9. Next base: position 9,872 of record NZ_JBFUFC010000114.1, read on the forward strand.
CTTGAAGTGCAGTCCCGTCAGGGAGTACAGGTCCTTCACCGGCCAGTCCGCCACGAGCATGATCGCGTTGTAGGTGCTGTCGAGGTAGTGGTCTCCGACGACCTGGATATTCGCGTCGATGGACTGATCGAGCACGTAGAACCAGATCGAACCGAGGCCGATGTGCCAGTTCAACTCGAACGTGCCGGCGCGGACCGTGGTGTTGTTCGAGAACGTCAGCGAGCCGGCGAACGGATTCGCCCCGAACCGCGAGCCGGCGTGCAGGGCGCTGCCCTCGCGGATCGTGTCCGCGACCAGGTTGTTCGACACCGTCGTGTCGGTGCCGCCGTAGATCGCGATGCCGTTGGCCAGCGTGGGGGTCTGCACGGTGTTGTGGTCGAACACGTTGCGGGCGTTGGTCGGCAGGCCGGGCTTGGCCTCGGCCCACGCCGCGAGCGCGTCGTCGCCGGTGTTGCGGAGGAAGTTGCCCCGCACGGTCGAGTCGGTGACGCCGATGTGCAAGTTCACGCCGTCGGCGATCTGATCGACGATGACGTTCCCCTCGATCGTCACATTGCTCATCGGACCGTCGAGCCAGATGCCGACCTTGGTGTGCTGGATGTGCAGACCGCTGAAGCTCGAGTCGCTGAACGCGCCGCCGATGCCGTTGACCTGGTCTGTGTCGATGCGCTCGCGCACGTCGCCCTCGATCGCGAAGCCGGACAGGTGCACGTTGCGACTGCCGCCGGTCGCGGCATCCTTTCCGTAGAAGCCGACGCCGGTGTGCCACGAGCCGTCGGGCGTCGGGCTGGACAGCGCGACCTCGGTGCCCTTGAAGGTCGTGTACCAGCTGCCGGCGCCCTCGATCGTGATGTCGTCGACGATGATGTGGCGGTCCACGCGGAAGGTGCCTGCCGGCACGTAGACGGTGGCGCCCTTCTGCTGGGCGAACGCGATCGCCTTCTCGATGGCCGGAGCCGAGTCCTTGCGGCCGGTGGGGTCGGCCCCGAACCGGTTCACGTTCACGGCTCCGTCCTTGACGTACGGCCTACCCACCAGTTCGGTGTCGATCAGGTCGATCACCGTCCAGGGCACGTCAGCGGGTGCGGTCAGCCGGACGGTCTCACCGGAGTGGTACGTCTTGCCCAGCAGCAGCCGCTGCTCGTCGTAGAACTTCATCGGACGGAACGGCTTGTCCGGTACGAATCCAGGCTGCTCGACCTGCGGCACGCACCCGCATTCGGTGATCCACCAGTCCGGGTGCAGCAGGCCGGCGTTCGGATCGTTGCTGAACGGGTACTGGTTGTAGAGGTAGGCGTACTGCGAGGTCATCGTGAGGGTGCTCTTCTTGTTGCCCGCAGTCACCAGCAGCGGTGCCGTCGTGCCACCCCCGTTCGCGGCATCCGGAATGCTGTAGCGCACCGTGATCGCGTTGGCGTCCGCGGGAAGCGTGAACTCGACGTACTGACCCGGCGTGAGCTGCACGGCCTTGCGGCCGGATGCCTCGGCGGCCTGGGTGTAGGCGTCGCGGCTCGGGCCGATGATGGTGCCGGTGGTCGACGCGTTCTCGGCCTCCTGCTCGAGGAAGGGCACCTCCGCGCCGCGGCCGGCGACCAGGGCCGGATCCAGGCCCGCGCGTGTGACGACGGGTGGCGGGGCACTCGGCTTGACCGCGAAGGCGGGCGAAGCCGCGGCGAGGACGCCGAGAGTGAGGGATGCCGCGGCAACAGCCGCGAGCAGCGTGCGGGGACGTGTCATCATCGACTCGCTTCAAACGAAGGGGACGGGCGGCATTGCCCGCTCGCGGCCCAATCTAGGCGCGTCTCACGGGAAAGTTCAATGCCCTGTCGTGAATTGACGAGATCTTGTCAATTTCTTGCATAGCAACCGCAGGCGTTCGCAACTCTTGCGCGCTGAGGTCCGCCGATCAGACAGCGAGGATGACCGTGGGTCAGGCGACCGTCTCGCCGCACACTCCGCAGAGACCGAGGGCGGAGACCTCGATGAAGCAGTTGGGGCACATCGCGCGCGGCGCCTCGTCGGTCACCGGGCTGCGACGCACTGCCGGCGCCTGCCGTTCGCTCGAGCCTGCGGGGCGCGCTGCCGGGCGGCGAGCGCTCGTCTTCGCTGCCGGCAGGACGGGCGCGACGGATTGCACGACCTTCGGG
>NZ_JBFUFC010000115.1:0-11932 GCF_056403635.1 Microbacterium sp. P2_F9
CCGCAGCGGCGGATGYGCCGACGCAAGCCGCGTTCACGCCGCCCCTCCCCACCATCCCCGCATCCGTAGCCGCGGCCGCCGCCGGCTCATCCAACCCGCCGCGGAAGTCCCGCCTGCGACCCGGGCTCATCGCCGCAGGGGCCGCGGGACTCGCGCTGATCGTCGCACTGGGCATCGCCTGGTTCGCTTCCGTTCCCGGCCCCGCCGCGGATCCGTCGCCGACCCCGTCGGTTGTCGAGTCACCCTCGACCGAGCCCGCCTCCGACCCTTCGCCGAGCGTGGCCACGACGCCACCGGACGACAAAGGGAACGACAACAGCGGGCCCGGCAACGACAACGGCGGCGGGAACGACGACAAGGGCGGCGACAACGGCAAAGGCAAAGGCAAGGACGACTGAGCGCGGTGCGCCGGGTCAGAGCGCCGTTCGGGCCGTGCGCCGAGCGTGCGCGCTGAGGTCATCKCCTCGACGCTCGAGGAACTCCTCCAGCGCTGACCGATCCACCCGGCCGATCTCCCGCAGCGCGACGCCGACGTTCGTCTGCACGAGATGCTCCGGGTCGGCCGCGAGAAGGTCGCACAGGCTCAGCGGATCGCCGAGGTCGCCGGCGCGGATGATCCAGAACGCCGCCGTGATCGCCGCACGCCGATGCCACCAGCGCTCCGACCGCGCCAACTCGAACAGCACGTCGCGCGGCTTGTCGAGCAGATACCAGCCGACGACCCTCGGAGCTGACCGGTCGATGTAGTCCCACGCGTCGATGCGATCGACCCGACTCATCCACAGTTCGTACAGCTCCCCTCGCTCCGCCTCGCCGAGTCCCCGGCTGCGGGTCTTGAAGTCCAGGATGCTGACCGCGACCATCTTGAGCTCGTAGACGTCCGTGTCGAGCAGCGCGGCGATCTCGGACAGCGGCATCCGGGTGTTCGTCTTCGCGATATCGAAGAGCGTCCCCATGCGCACGCCGATCACCGAGGTGACCTCGTCGGTCATCCGCCGCTGGATCTTGGCGCGTTCTTCGGCGGATGCCTCGGCCTCGACCGCCGCGCGCACCCCTGCTGCGGTGGGCTCAGACACCCGACGGCGCGAGCTCGGCGCCCGCGTGCGCCATCTCAGCCAGCGCCGCCTCTCCGGATGCCGGTGCCACGGCGGCGATGAGATCGGTAAGCACCCGGACGTGCCGACCGCGCTCGATGGCTTCGAGGGCCGATGCCCGTACGCAGTAGTCGGTGGCGAGCCCGGTGACGTCGACGTCTACGACACCGTGCGCGTCGAGCAGTGCGGCGACGGTCTCGCCGGCCTCGGTCTTCCCCTCGAACAGCGAGTAGGCGGGCCTGCCTTGGCCCTTCTTCACATGGTGGGTCACGGCATCCGTCACCAGACCCGGGTCGTATTCGGCGCCCTCGGTGCCGCCGACGCAGTGCACCGGCCAGGAGTCGACGAAGTCGGGCTCGCCGGCCGCGAAATGGCCGCCGTTGTCGTTGTCGCCGTCGTGCCAGTCCCGCGACGCGACGATGACGGCGTAGTCCTCCGCGTGCGTGGCGAGGAATTGAGAGATCCGCTCGGCGACGGCGTCGCCGCCATCGACGGCGAGCGCTCCGCCCTCGGTGAAGTCGTTCTGGACGTCGACGATGAACAGCGCTTTGCTCATGATCCGAGGGTACGCCCGTCTTCGCGGGCGAGCTTGGACGGCCACCAGATCGCCCGGCCGATGTCGTGCGTCACCGCCGGCACCAAAAGCGAGCGCACCACGAACGTGTCCAGCAGCACGCCGAACGCGACGATGAATGCGAGCTGGGCGAGGAAGAGGATCGGGATCACCCCGAGCGCCGCGAAGGTGGCCGCGAGCACGAGGCCCGCCGACGTGATCACGCCGCCGGTCGCCACGAGCCCCCGGAGGATGCCGGAGCGCGTGCCGTGCACGAGCGTCTCCTCGCGCACGCGCGACATCAGGAAGATGTTGTAGTCCACCCCGAGCGCCACCAGGAACACGAAGCCGTACAGCGGCACAGCCGGGTCCGCCCCGGGGAAGCCGAAGACGTGGTTGAAGACGATCGCACTCACCCCCAGCGCGGCGCCGAAGGAGAGGATGACGCTCAGCACGAGCAGGATCGGGGCGAGGATCGCCCGCAGCAGCAGCATGAGGATCAGGAGGATGACCAGGAGCACGACCGGGATGATGAGCGTCCGATCGCGGATCGACGTGTCATTGGAGTCGACGTCGGTCGCGGTGACGCCGCCGACCTGTGCAATGCCTTCGCCGAGCGTCTCGTCGAGGCTCACGCGCAGGTCGCGCACCGTCTGCTCCGCCGCAGCGGAGTCCGCGGCATCCGAGAGCGTGCCGATCAGCAGCACATCGCCGTCCKAGACGGTCGGTGCGGGTGCCGGTGCTCCGGGCGGACCGGGAACCGAGAGCACCGCCTCGCCCCCTTCAAGGGCGACCGTCGCCTGACCGGTGGGTGAATCCTCGGATGCCACGGCCACCGACTCGATCCCGTCGCTGTCGGTGATCACAGCCGCGGCGTCGGCGAGGTCCTCCTCGGGCACGATCACATAGACCGGGCTGCCCGATCCGGCCGGGAAGTGCTCGGCGAGCACGTCCTGACCGTCCCGCGCCTCGGACGGGCCGAGCACCAGGTCGCTCGAAGGCACGCCATCAGCCTGCAGCTGCAGCATCCCTGCGGAGGCGGCGAGCAGCACGATGGTCGCGATCACCCAGACCGGACGCGCCCGACGCGCGACCAAGCGAGCCTGCCGCGGCCAGAAGCCCTTCACCGGCTGCGTGAGGTCGTCGGGGATCATCGCCACCGGCCGATTGGGGATGAAGGGCCAGAACGCCGCCCGCCCGAAGACAGCGAGCAGGGCCGGCAGGAAGGTCAGTGCGGAGAGCACGGCGAACGCGATGCCGATCGCCCCGATCGGCCCCAGCGCCCGGTTGGTGGCGAGGTCCGACAGCACCAGGCACAGCAGGGCCGCGATCACCGTTCCCCCGGAGGCGATGATCGGCTCGAACGCTCCGCGCCACGCGCGGGTCGTGGCATCCCACTTCGCCGCACCGTCGGCGACCGCTTCCCTGAAGCGGGCGACGTACAGGAGCGCGTAGTCGGTCGCTGCTCCGATCACGAGGATGAAGAGGATGCCCTGCACCTGACCGTTCAGCACGAGCACGCCTGCCTTGGCGAGCCACCACACCGTGAGCAGGGCGACACACAGCGCGAAGGTCGAGGTGAGCAGCACGAGGACCGGCAGCAGCGGCGACCGGTAGACGATGATGAGGATCAGGAACACCGCACCGAGCGCGACGATCAGCAGCAGTCCGTCGATGCCCATGAATCCGGTGACCAGGTCTGCGGTGAACCCGGCCGGCCCCGTCACCCACGCCTCCAGCCCCTCGGGCAGCTGATCATCGAGGGTTGCTTTCAGAGCCGACACGGTGTCGACGACCTCGCCGTCGGTGGACACCGGCACGAAGAACTGCACCGCCTCGCCATCGTCCGAGACGATCGGCGGAGATACGTCACCGTCGATGCCTTCCACGGCGGCGAGCTCGTCCGGCAGGTCCTGCAGCGCCGCCAGTTCGGCGTCAGTCAGCGCCCCCTCGCCGGTGACGACCACGACGGCGGGGATGGAATCGCCTCCGAGGAAGTCGGGCAGGCGCTCGCTGACCGCGGTCGCATCGGCGGTCTCCGGCAGGTAGCTCGACTGGTCGTTTGAAGAGACCTCATCGACCTTTCCGAAGTACGGCCCGCCGATCGACCCGCCGACCAGCCAGATCAGGATGAGCACGACCGGGATGCCGATCCGCACCCAGCGCGTGGGTAGACGCTGAGCGTGATGAGCGGTCTTGAGGTCACGTCGGGTTGGCATATCGCTAGCTTATCTAGCAATCTCCTCTGCGCGCCACTCGGGGCCGACGGCGCGCTCCCTATGCTGGAGCGACCATGTACTCCTCCGCTATCGCGCTCATCGGCGCTCTGGTCTACGGCGCCGCGGACTTCCTCGGAGGCCTGGCGGCGCAGCGACTTCGGTCGATCGTCGTGACCGCGGTGGCCGCGTTCACGGGGCTGCTGCTGCTTCTGGTCGCCTACCCCGTGATCGGCGGCGAGTGGATTCCGTCCGATGTCATCTGGGGCGCGCTCTCCGGTGTCACCGGCGCAATCGCGGTCGTGCTGCTGTACGCGTGCCTCGCGATCGGCCCGATGAGCATCCTGTCGCCCCTCACCGCGGTGGTCTCGGCGATCGCGCCGATGCTGTGGGGGCTCCTGGTCGAGGGCGAAACGCTCTCCCCCATCGGCTATGCCGGTCTCGGGGTCGCGCTTGTCAGCGTCGTGCTCGTCGGCTTCGTCCCCGGTGAGCAGGTCGCCCGCCCGAGCCTGCGCGGCATCTTGATGGCCGTCGGCGCCGGCGTCGCGATCGGCGCGTTCCTGATCATCATCGATCAGACCAGCGACGAGAGCGGCCTGGTCCCGCTCCTCATGAGCCGCAGCGTCAACACCCTGATCACCGGAGCGACGATCGGAGTCCTCGCCGTTGCTGCGGTGCGGGCCGGGCGGCCGGCAGCGTCGGTGTGGGCGCCCGAAGGCCCGAGGATCGGCGTCACACCGACGGGACACGCCGATCTCGAGCACGCGCGCGAGCGCCCCGAGCCGTCACCGGCCGGCCTGCTGCGCACCGCATGGCTGCTGGCCGCCGCATGCGGCGTGCTGGACGCGGGAGCCAATCTGCTGCTCCTCGTGGCGCTGCGCCTCGGCGATCTGACCGTCGTGTCGGCCCTGACCGCCACGTACCCGGCGGGCACGATCATCCTCGCTGCTGTGGTGCTGCGCGAGCGGATTGCACGAGTCCAGTGGATCGGGCTCGCACTCGCACTGACCGCCGGGGTCCTGCTCGCGCTCGCTTGAATCCTGGAGCGCGACTCCGAGCCCCGGGCGCAGCCGTGATCAGCCGCGCGCGAAGAGCAGGATCCAGGACAGGATCAGCGCGACCAGGCCCAGTGCCAGCAATCCCGCGGCGAGCAGCGCCACGGCGCGCACGGCCGGCGATCCCTTGGTCAGCCGCATCCGGTTGCGACCGCCCCGCCGCGCGAACGCGTCGGCGATGCCCTTGCCCGCGACGGCCTCCTGCTGCTCTCGCGTGAGCCGCATCTGATGGACGACACCGTCATCGCCGAACCAGCGCGCGATCGTGCCTGCGTCATCCGGTTCCAGCACGACCTGCACGGGCAGCCACGTGCCGTCCGCGAGGCGGAGGATCAGTGCCACGACTCCCAGCAGCAGACCGGCGCCGAGACCCACCCACGTGAAGATCTCAATGATGGCGTCGATCGCGTGATCCATCGGCGCCTCATCGAGTGTCGGGAGCGAACAGCGGAGTCGAGATATGGATGAGGCCCGCCGAAGCGGGCCTCATCCATCCGAGCCACCTGAGAGAATCGAACTCTCGACCTATTCATTACGAGTGAATCGCTCTGCCGACTGAGCTAAGGCGGCGCGCCGCGCTTGCGCGTTGCACGATCCTCAATGTTACAGGGTCCGGGGAGTCTCCGCGAACCGGCCGAGCCCCGCAGCGGTCACTCGCAGCGCAGGCCGTCGTCGGGAACGGCTCCGGTGAGGAGGTATGCCTCGACCGCCTGGTCGACGCACGTGTTCCCCTTGTTGTAGCCCGTGTGCCCCTCACCGACCCGCGTGATCAGCACACCCGAGGCGAGCTGATCGGCGAGTGACACCGACCACTCGTAGGGTGTCGCGGGGTCGTTGGTCGTGCCCACCACGACGATGGGCGCCGCGCCGTCCGCGGTGATCGGCTCACGGATGCCGGTCGGCGGGTACGGCCACACCTGGCACGGGTCCGGTCCCGACCAGTAGGGCGCGATCGTCGGAGCCTTCTCGGCGAGGAGCGCGTCGGCGGCGTCCTTCTGCGCCTCGGTCGAATCATCCGGGTAGTCCATGCAGTTGTAGGCGCGGAAGGCCTCGGTCGAGTTGTCGGTGTACCGGCCGTCTTCCCTGGCGTAGTAGAAGTCGGTGAGCTGGAAGGCGACCTCGGGGTCACCCTGCAGCGCGTCGGACAGCGCGATCGACAGGTACGGCCAGCTGTCCTGCGAGTACAGCGCCGCGACGATCGCGGTCATCAGCGAGTCGGCCCCGAGCTCTCGCCCGTCGGCGGCGGGCAGCGGTGCGCGGTCGACGCTCGCGAGGAGCGTCCCGAGGTCCGCCATGGCCTCATCCACCGTGCCGCTGAACGGGCAGCGCTCGCCCGCCAGGCAGTCGGCCATGTAGGCGCGCAGCGCGCTCTCGAACCCGACGCCCTGGGTCGTGCTGACATCGAGACCCGATACCGCCGGATCGATCGCCCCGTCGAGCACAAGGCGCCCGACCCGCTCAGGGAAGAGCTTCGCGTACGTGGCGCCGAGGAACGTCCCGTAGGAGTAGCCCAGGTAGTTCAGCTTCCGGTCGCCGAGGACGCCACGGAGCAGATCCATGTCCCGAGCGGCGTTGTCGGTCGTGATGTAGGGCAGGAGGCCGTCGCTGTTCGCCTCGCAGGCCTCCGCGAAGTCGGTGTGCGCCGCCAGCAGCTCGTCGGTCCATGCATCGGATCCGCGCGGGTTCTCGGCGATGTCGAACAGGTACGAGTCCATGTCCGCCGCGTCGTAGCAGACCACCGAGGTCGACTCACCGACGCCACGGGGGTCGAAGCCGATCACGTCGTACGCGCGCTGCAGCGGCGCGCCGACGGCGAAGTCGAGCGAGTCGCGTACGAGCGCGATGCCGCTCGCACCCGGACCGCCGGGGTTCGTGAGGAGCGAGCCGAGTGTCGTGTCGCCGGTCGCACGATGGCGGATGACGGAGAGATCGATCTTCCCCGCCCCCGGGTCGGACCAGTCGAGCGGCGCGCTCACCTTGGTGCACTCGAACCCGTCGTCGCACTTCGCCCAGTCGAGATCCTGCGCGTAGAACGGCAGCAACGCCGCATCCACCCCATCGGTGTCCGGCGCGGCACTCGCGTCGGAGGTCGGGCCGCCATCGGGAATCAGCTGGTACAGACAGCCGGACAGCGCGACGGATGCCACCGCCAGCCCTGCGACGATGCTCGCCGCGCGCGCGGCCCAGCGCGAACCGCGCGGCTTCAGAGGGGTCGGGTTCACGGTGTCCTCCCGCTTGCGACGGTCACGAGCATGCTCTCCAGGGCCAGGGTGGGCGCGACGTTCTGTTCGAGATTCCGCCGCGTCTCGGAGATGCGGTCGAGCACGGTCAGGGTGCGCTCGGGCGTCCACGCCGCCGCGAGCGCACGGAGGTCGGGCTCGRGCTCCGCGTTGATGAGATCGTCGGCGCGACCGAACTGCAGCAGCACGACGTCGCGGAACAGCKACTGCAGGTCGGTGAGCACGCGGTCGATGCCATCGCGCAGGCTGCGCGTCGCGCGCCGCTTCTGGTCGTCCTCGAGGGCGGAGAGCTGGGCGCGCACGGCCGGCGGCACGGACGCGCCTTCGGCGATGCCGAGCGTGCGCAGCAGCGAGGCGCGCTCCGACTCGTCGCGCTCCGCCGTGAGTCCCTTGGCGTCCTCGGTGGCGGCCTGCACGATGCGGCCGGCCACCTCGACGGCGTCGCCCACGCCCCGCACCGCGATCACGGCGCGCAACGTGTCGTCGCGACGCGCGCGAGCCGCGGCATCCGTCGCCAGCCGCTGCGCCATGCCGATGTGTCGCTGCGCGTGACGCGCCGATTGCTCCGCGGTCGCCGCGTCAACGCCCGTCCGCCGCACGATCAGCTGCGCGACGTCGGCGATCTCGGGGTCGCGCAGCCGCAGCGTGCGCACCCGGGAGCGGATCGTCGGGAGAAGGTCGGCGTCGCTCGGCGCGCAGAGGATCCACACGGTCTGCTCGGGCGGCTCCTCGAGTGCCTTCAGCAGGACGTTCGACGTGMGCTCCGTCATGCGGTCGGCGTCTTCCATCACGATCACGCGATGACGGCCCAGCGACGGCCCGAAGTAGGAGCGCTCGACCAGGGCGCGCGCATCCTTGATCGAGATGATGACACCTTCGGTGCGCAGCGCCGCCAGATCGGGATGCGTGCCGGCGAGCACCTGGCGCATCGCCTGCTCGTCGCCCGGCTCGGCGATCAGCGCGGCCGCGAACGCGTGCGCGAGGGTCGAGCGACCCGAACCAGGCGGGCCCGTGATGAGCCACGCGTGCGCCGAGGATGCGGGATCGGATGCCGCGGCCCGCAGCGTCTCGACGGCGGCGTCCTGGCCCCACACGTCTGCCCACGGCAGTTCGGCGACCGCTGCCGTGGCATCCATGCGGCCCAGCCTATCCGTGCGCGCCGACGCCGCCGCTGATGCCGCCGTCCACACCATGTCGTGCCGTGACGAGCGCCCGCACGTCCGCGGCCAGGTCGTCGGCGGGGCGTGAGGCGTCGAGCACCAGGAACCGATCCGGCTCCGCGGCTGCGAGCGACAGGAACTCGGCACGCACGAGGTCGTGGAACGCGGAGTGCTCCGCCTCGAGCCGGTCGAAGGGCTTCTCGTCGGCGTCGAGCCTGGTTCGCGCGCTCGCCGGATCGAGGTCGAGCAGCACGGTCAGGTCGGGCAGGAGGCCTTCGGCCGCCCAGAGCGAGAGATCGCGCACCTCCGCACGGCCGAGCACCCGGCCCGCACCCTGGTAGGCGACGGACGAGTCGAGATAACGATCCTGGATCACGATGTCGCCGCGCTCCAGCGCGGGCCGGACGACGGTGGCGATGTGGTGCGCGCGGTCGGCCGCGTACAGCAGCGCCTCCGCGCGCGGCGCGATCTCACCCCGGTGGTGCAGAACGATGTCGCGCACGAGCACGCCGACCTCGGTGCCACCGGGCTCGCGAGTGCGCACCACGGTGCGCCCGAGGCCGGTGAGCCACTCTTCGAGCAGCCGGGCCTGGGTCGATTTGCCCACGCCGTCGCCGCCCTCGAACGTGATGAACACCCCCGAGCCGGCGGGGTCAGCCGGTCGGGGGGTCGTCGCGCCGGTCACTTCTTGGCCGGCGCCTTGCGGGTGGCAGCAGGCGCCTTGCGGGTGGTGGTCCGCTTCGGAGCGGGACCCTTCGCACGCTTGTCTGYGAGAAGCTGCTTCGCGCGCTCGAAGTCGGTGCCTTCGACCGTCTCCCCGCGCGGGATCGTCGCGTTCGTCTCGCCGTCGGTGACATAGGCGCCGAATCGACCGTCACGGATCCGGATCGGCTTGCCGCTGACCGGGTCGTTGTCGAATTCCTTGAGCGCACTCGAGGCCCGTCGTGCTCCGAACTTGGGCAGCGCGTAGATCGCGACGGCCTGATCGAGCGTCACATCGAAGATCTGCGCCTCGGTCTCGAGAGAGCGCGAGTCGGTGCCCTTCTTGAGGTAGGGACCATAGCGGCCGTTCTGGGCCGTGATCGGATCGCCCGACTCCGGGTCGGCGCCGACCACCCTCGGAAGGGAGAGCAGCTGCAGCGCCGTGTCGAGGTCGACGGTCTCGACCGACATGCTCTTGAACAGCGAAGCGGTGCGGGGCTTGGGCGCGACCTCTTTCTTCGCCCCGCGCTTCTTCGGCGCGGCCTCGACGACGCCGGTGGTCTCGTCGACGGTCTCGTCCGCAGCGGGCTCGACCTCTTGGACATAGGGGCCGTAGCGACCGTCCTTGACGACGATGAGCTTGCCGTTCTCCGGGTTCTCGCCGAGCACGCGGTCGCCGGCGACGGGGGCGTCGATGAGCTCCTGCGCCTTCTCGGGCGTGAGCTCGTCGGGCGCGAGGTCGTCGGGGATGTTCACCCGGCGCGGCTCGGCATCCGGAGCCGTCGGATCGATGATGTCGAGGTACGGCCCGTACTTGCCGAAGCGCAGCGTCGCCGTGTCCGAGATCGGCGTGGCGTTGAGCTCGCGCGCATCGATCTCGCCCAGGTTCTCGACGATGTTGCGCAGGCCGATCTCGTCCTCGGAGCCGAAGTAGAAGTCCTTCAGCCACGCGGCGCGGCCCTGCTCGCCGCGGGCGATCGCATCGAGATCGTCCTCCAGCGACGCCGTGAAGTCGTAGTCGACGAGATAGGCGAAGTGCTGCTCGAGCAGGCGCACGACGCTGAAGGCGAGCCAGCTGGGCACGAGCGCCTGGCCGCGCTTGGTGACGTAGCCACGGTCGAGGATCACATCGATGATGCTCGCGAACGTCGAGGGACGCCCGATCCCCTTCTCTTCGAGCGCCTTGACCAGGCTCGCCTCGGTGTAGCGCGGCTTGGGGGCGGTGGCGTGCCCCTTGGCCTCGACGTCCTTCAGCCGCAGGACATCCCCGATCGCCATCACGGGAAGCACCTGGTCATCGGCGCGGTCCGCGTCGCCGCGCTTCTCGTCGTGGCCTTCTTCATAGGCCTCGAGGTAGCCCTTGAAGGTGTAGACGGTGCCGGATGCCGTGAACTCCACGTCCTTCCCATCGGCGGTCACGCCGAGGGTTACCGTGGTGGTCTCCTTCTTCGCATCCGACATCTGACTCGCGATCGTCCTCTTCCAGATGAGGTCGTACATGCGCAGTTCGTCGCGATCGAGGTGCGACGCGACAGTCGACGGCACACGGAATTGTTCGCCCGATGGGCGGATCGCCTCATGCGCCTCCTGCGCGTTGCGGGTCTTGTTCGGGTACACCCGCGGGTTCGGCGGTACGGCCTTGTCGCCGTAGAGAGCGACCGCCTGCGCGCGCGCGGCTTCGATCGCCTGCTTGGACAGCGCGGTCGAGTCGGTGCGCATATAGGTGATGTACCCCTTCTCGTAGAGGCGCTGCGCGACGCTCATCGCGTGCTTGGCGCTCATCGAGAGCTTCCGCCCTGCTTCCTGCTGCAGCGTCGACGTCGTGAATGGAGCGTTGGGGCGGCTCGTCCCCGGCTTCGATTCAATCGCCGTCACGGAGGCCTCGGCGACAGCCTGGATCGCCGCGGAGAGCGAGCGCGCCGCTGCCTCATCGAGGACGACGACGGCCTTCTTCAGCTGCCCGCGATCATCGAAGTCGTTTCCGCGGGCGAGGGGTGCACCACCCAGGCGAGCGAGCCGCGCCGCGAATGCCTCGCCGTCCTTGGCTGCGAGCGCCGACACGTCCCAGTAGGACGCGGAGATGTGCGCGATCCGCTCACGCTCGCGCTCGACCACCATTCGGGTCGCCGCGGACTGGACGCGACCGGCGCTGAGCGCGGCGCCCTCGCGGCCGCTGCCGACCTTGCGCCAGAGCACTGGCGAGACGTCCCAGCCGTAGAGGCGGTCCAGCACTCGGCGCGTCTCCTGGGCGTCGACGAGCGCGAGGTCGAGCTCTCGCGTGTTCTGCGCGGCTGCCTGGATCGCGTCCTTGGTGATCTCGTGGAAGACCATGCGCTTTACCGGAACCTTGGGCTTGAGCACTTCGAGGAGGTGCCAGGCGATCGCCTCGCCCTCGCGGTCCTCATCTGTGGCGAGCAGGACTTCGTCGGCGGTCTTGAGGGCGCGCTTGAGCTCGGCGACGGTCTTCGTCTTGCGATCGTTGACCACGTAATAGGGGTCGAAGTCGTTGTCGACGTCGATCGAGTACTTGCCGTACGCCTGCTTCTTGTCGTCCGGGATCTCCTTCTTGCTCGCGAGATCGCGGATGTGCCCGACCGAGCTGAGCACCTCGTAGCCGTCACCGAGGTAACCCTGGATCGACTTCATCTTCGTCGGAGACTCGACGATGACGAGCTTCTTGCCTTCTGCCAACGGGGGCGTCCTTTCTTCGATGCACACCATACACACCGTCTGCCGGAGTGCGGGCTGTGAGGATCTCCGGCGAACCCCGCGGCGGCGTCCCATCGACGAAGCTCACGGGGGCGGACCAGCCCTCGCCCTGGCGGTCGCGACGAACTGGCGGAATGGTGCCGAAACGGTGACGGTGACGGTCAGATCGGTCACCTCGCAGGCCGTCACGACCGCACCCGCGG
>NZ_JBFUFC010000116.1:0-11925 GCF_056403635.1 Microbacterium sp. P2_F9
ATCCAGTCCCCGCGCGAGCACGTCGGCGACCGTCAGGCCGCCGGGGAACGGGACGACGTGGTCGTCGATCACGAAGCCCTCGGACGCTTCGACAAGCTCAGCGACCGCGGGGTCGGTCCACCGTGCGAGCTTCATGCGCGCACCAGCGTCTCGAGCAGGGCGTCGGCGTTGCCACCGAGGATGCGCGCGGCGAGGTCGGCGGGCAGCCCGGCATCGCGGACGAGCGCGACCGGATCGTCCAGGCCCATGTCGAACGGATAGTCGCTGCCCAGCACGACCTGCGACGCGCCGGCGACCTCGACGAGCGCGCGCAGCGCGTGCGGGTCATGCACGACGGTGTCGAACCAGATCTTGCGGAGGTACGTCGACGGAGCGTGCGCGCAGCGCCGTGCCTCGGGGCGCACCTGCCAGGCGCGGTCGGAGCGTCCGATCGCGGTGGGCAGGTAGCCGCCGCCGTGCGCGGCGACGATCCTCAGCTCCGGATGCCGATCCAGCCCGCCCGCGAAGATCAGGTGCGACAGCGCCACGGCGTTCTCGGCGGGCTGACCCACCGTGTTCGAGAGGTAGAACTTGTCGAGGCGCTCGTCGAGGCTGCAGCCGAACGGGTGCAGGAAGACGATCGCGCGCAGCTCGGCGGCGCGCGCCCAGAACGGCTCGAGGCGCGGGTCGGAGAGTTCGACCTCGCCCGCGAACGACGAGATCTCGACGCCGGCGAGCCCGCGGCCGAGCACGGCGTCGTCGAGGCACTCGACGATCCGCTCGGGGTGCTGCAGCGGCACGAGTCCGAGACCGGTGAGCCGCTCCGGCGCCTGGGCGACGTGCGCCGCGACGAGGCGATTGGCCTCGTTCGCGACCCACACCGCGAGGCCTTCTGGAGCCCACGGGTAGAAGTGGTTCGGCGAGGCGCTGACCCACTGGCGGTCGACCCCCTGCGCGTCCATTTCGGCGAGGCGCACGCTGACGTCGGTGAGCTTCGGGATGCGGGCGCCGACCATCGGACCCGACACCGCGAGGCTCTCCGCGCCGTTGCGCTTCAGCTCGAGCGCGGCGGCCTCGCGGACGCCGTCGGGCGCGCGGCGCTCAACCTCGCCGGCCAGCGATGGCAGCAGGATGTGCGCGTGGACATCGGTGACCGTCACGCCACTCCCCTCGCGGCTGTTGATGTCGCTCATGCCGGCTCCGACATCTGGTGGGCGACGCTGAACATGAGGCCAGGAACATCCGCATCCCGCACCCCGTCGAGCTGCCACTGGCCGAGCTGGACGGATGCCTCGACCACCCGCCCTGCACGAGGAAGCCGGCGCGCGTGGAACTCATCCCATAGGTCCTGGTCCACGGCGTCCCGGGAGACGAGCAGTTCGGTGAGGACGAAGGCGTCTTCGAGCGCCTGGGCCGCGCCCTGCGCGATCGTCGGAGGGCAGGAGTGCGCGGCGTCCCCGATCACGACGACATGGCCGCGGTTCCAGGGGGCGGGAACGATGTGCTGCGTGAACCACGTGTAGTTCGCGTGCGCGCCGCCCTCGAGGTCGGCGCGGATCGAGTTCCACGGTCCGTCGTAGGCCCGCGACTCGTCGAGCATGATCTGCGTCGCCTCGTCRTCGGGGGTGCCGAACCGGTCCTGTGCCTTCTCGACGAGGAACGCGTACATCGAGTCCTCACCGGTCGGCGTGTACCCGGCGATGAATACGGGGCCCCCGTAGTACAGCTCGCTGCGGACCACCTCGGCGGGACGTGAGACGAACGAGCGCCAGATGCCCATGCCGGTGGGCTCCGGCTTGGTCTCGATCCCGATGATGTCGCGCACCGCCGAGTGGAGTCCGTCGGCGCCGACGAGCAGGTCGTAGACCCCCGCGGACTCCTCGTTGACGAAGACCTCGACGTGATCGTCTCCCTGCACGAGCCAGGTGACCTTGGCGCCGAACCGGATGTTCGCGCCTGCGGCGGTGGCGTGCGCGAGGAGGATCCGGGCGAGCTCGGCCCGCGGCATCCCCATCGCCGCCGGATAATCCGGCCCGCCGGTCTTGACGTCCGGAAGCTCGGCGACGATCGGCGCACCAGGGCCAGGGGCCCGCAGGTTGAGTCCCTCGAACGGGTAGCCGGCGGCCTGGATTTCGTCCCAGGCGCCGAGCGCGTCGAACACGCGCAGCGCATTGCCCTGCAGCGAGATGCCCGAGCCCAGCACGCTCGGTTCGGGCTTCGCCTCGAAGACGTCGACCTCGACGCCGGCCTTGGCGAGCTGGATGGCGGTGGCGAGTGCCGCGACGCCGCTTCCGGCGATGGCGACCTTGTTCACAGCGGTCATGTCAGAACCTCTCTGTTCTGGATTCGGGTTCGGGTTCGGGTTGTCAGAGGATGGCGACGGGGTTGATCGGCGAGCCGACCGCCCCCGTGATGGGGAGCGGCGGCGCGGAGAGCAGGAAGTCGTAGCGGCCGAGCTCGGCGCAGACATGGCCGAGTTCGTCGAGGTCCCACATCTCGCCGATCGTGAGGCCGAGGTTCGGGATCACGACCTGGTGCAGCGGCTGGAAGGCGGGCACGTCGAACTCGTTGGGCCGCACCTCGAACCCCCACGTGTCGGTCGCGATCGCCGCGATCTCGGTGCGGTGCAGCCATCCCGCGGTGGTGAGCGACAGTCCGGGGGCGGGTCCCCCGGCATAGTCGCCCCAGCCGTCGCGGCGCGCGCGGGCGAGCTGCCCGGTGCGCACGAGCACGATGTCGCCGCGACCGATCGTCACGCCCTGCGCGGCGGCCGTGGCATCCAGCTCGGCCGCGGTGATCGCGTAACCGTCCGGGAGCTCGCCGGTCTCGGGCTGCAGGTGGCGGCCGACGTCCAGCAGCACCCCCCGGGAGACGATGACGGATGCCGCGTTCTCGATGCCCGTGACGAGATCGCCCTCGCTCGTCACGACATCACCCGCGCGTCGCCCGTTCCAGGCCATGCCGTGGTCGAAGATGTGGCCGAGTCCGTCCCACTGCGTCGAGCACTGGAGCGGCATCGCGATGACGTCGTCAGCGCCGCCGATCCCGTGCGGGAAGCCCTGGTTGCCGCGCTCCGCGTCGACGCCGGTGTCGGTCATCGTGTGCACCGGGTTGGTGCGGCGTCGCCACCCCTTCTGCGGGCCGTTCGTGTCGAACGACTGGGACAGCGACACCACCTTGCCCTCGCCGACGAGGGCCGCGGCATCCACTCGCTTGCCTTCGTCGATGAAGTTCAGTGTGCCGAGCACATCGTCCTCACCCCAGCGCCCCCAGTTGCGATATGCCTCGGCGCGCGCGGCGATCTCGCCCTCTGGATCGGTGCGGTCGAGGTCGGCCGGGTGCTCGCTGGGGGTCATCGGGCAGCCTCCGCCACGCAGCGCACGACCTGCGTGCCGAGGCCCGCGATCGAGCCGGTCATGACGTCGCCGTCCTGCAGGAAGCGCTTCCAGTGCTGGCCGTTGCCGGCCGGGCTGCCCGTGAGCAGGATGTCGCCGGGAAGCAGCGGCATCGTCTGGGAGGCTCCGGAGATGAGGGCGGCGATGTCGAAGAGCAGGTCATCGGTCGACCCGTCCTGCATGACCTTGCCGTTCAGTTCGAGGCGCAGGTTCAGGTGGCCTGCGTCGATGAACGGCGCCGGCACGAGGAACGGGCCGGTCGGCAGGAAGCCGGGCGCGTTCTTGGCGCGGTACCAGTCGGTGCCGATCTCCTTCATGTCCTTACGGAACACCAGATCGCGCGTCGTGATGTCGTTGACGATCGTGTACCCGGCGACATGGTCGAGCGCGTCCTCGCGGGACACCCGGAAGGCCTCACGGCCGATCACGACGGCGAGTTCGAGCTCCCAGTCGTGCACCTCGCTGTAGGCGGGGAGGGTGAGCGGAACGTCGTCTCCGACGACGCACGCGGGCAGACCGATGAAGAAGTACGGCTCGCCGTTGGCGGCGCGGTCATCCATCATCTTCKCCGCGAACTCGCGCGCCTCTTCGGGGGTTCGATCGCTGTTGTTCGTGAGCCCGGCCGCGACGAGTTCGATCACGTGCTGGCGGTAGTTCGCCCCGGCCTGCAGCACCTGGCGCGGCTCGACCGGAGCCGTGAGAGTCACGTCGGCCAGCGGCATCCACTCTCCGTCCGCCTCGGCGAGCACCCGCAGCCGCTCCCAGTCCGGAGCCGCCAGGAACGCGTTCAGGCCCGAGGCGCCGAGGTCCTCGGTGCTGAGCCGGCGGATGCGCTCCCCCACGACGAGGCCGAGGGCCRCGCCATCCGCGTCATGAAAGCGGGCGAGCGCGTACGGCGCGTCAAGTCGGTCGGTGGTCATCTGTGGTTCCGTTCGTCGCTCTTCATCGTGCGAGTGGTGTCGGGGCGGCCCGGCAAGGCGGACCGCCCACGAAATGGTGTCAGCCCTGGCCGTGCTTGGCGTACGGGTTGAACAGGGCTTCCTTGATCTCGTCGGGCACGCCCTCTTCGGTCGCGCTCGGGCCATCGGCGGCCGGGAAGGACTCGGTCATCGACATCGGCATCGCGCTGTTGCGGTAGAAGTTGTTCGACCMCTGCGACGGACGCCACGTGTTGGGCTCCCAGTCGGGCACGTAGTTGCGGTAGCCGCCGGTGTTCAGCTCGATGCGCAGGCTGGAAGGCTCGCGGTAGTAGAGGAAGTTCTGCTCGCCGATGCCGTGGATCGACGGGCCGTACTCGATCGGGTAGCCGTTCTCCATGAGCACGTCGGCCGCGATGAGCAGCTCTTCGCGGGTGTCGACCCAGAACGCGTAGTGGTTGACGCGGCCGGCGCGGCTCGAGCCGTCGAGCACGACGCCCAGGTCGTGCGACTTCTCGTTCGTGGTCAGCACCGAGAACACCGAGATCGGCGCCTCGTCGAGGACCGTCTTCGCCATGATCCGGAAGCCGAGCACCTCGCTGTACCAGGCCGCGAACGCGTCGACGTCGCTCGTGGCGATCGTGACGTGGTCGAGCTGGCGGGGCGCGCCCGCGACCTTGCTGCGACGGTTCGGGCGGTCGGGGTAGATCGACGCGTTGTCGCCCTCGGCGACGTGCACGCGCTCGACATCCCAGTGCAGGGTCAGCGTGTGGCCCCACGGGCCGGTGAACCGGTAGGCGCGGCCGATGGCGGGTCCGTCGAACCACTCGCCTTCGATGCCGGTGGCCTCGACGGCCTTCGCCGCCGCCTCGAGCGCCTCGGCGCTGGAGGTGCGCCATGCCGCCGTGACGAGCGACGGCTCATCGCCGGGCGCGACGACGACGGAGTACTTGTAGTAGTCGCCCCAGCAGCGGAGGTAGACCTTGCCGTCGATGCGATCGACGACGGTGAGTCCGACCTGGTTCACGTAGAAGTCGACGGATGCCTCGACATCCGGTGCGGTGATCTCGACATAGGAGAGGTGGGAGAGCAGCTTGATCATCTTCGATCCTTTCGAAAGAGTTCGGGTGTGGTCCCGAGTTCAACTATCGGCGGCGGGCAAGCATCAGGGAATCCGTGATTAGCTATCCCCGACATAGATGTCGTTTATGACCACGACGGTCATCAGCAGAAAGCACGCCATGCCTGATCGCCCCCCACTCTCTCGGTTGGACCTCAACCTGCTCATCGCCCTCGATGCGCTGCTCACCGAGCGCAGCGTGACGAAGGCCGCCGAGCGGCTGCGCTTGAGTCAGCCGGCCCTGAGCGCATCGCTCGCCCGCCTCCGGACGCACTTCAACGACCCGCTCCYGGCGCGTCGCGGCAATGCGTACGAGCTCACCCCGCTTGCGATCCGGCTGACCGATCACACCTCCACGGCGCTCGAGGCCGCACGACGGGTCTTCGAAAGCCAGGCCGATTGGGCCCCGCAGGAGTCAACCCGCGAGTTCTCCATCTACGGCTCGGACTACGGCTTCGCGACAGTGGGCGCCGCCGTCTCGGCGCTCGCCGCCCAGCGCGCACCCGGGGTGCGCTTCCGCTTCATGCTGCACAGTCCGACGATCATCGACGAGATCGAGACCCGCCTCCGCTCCGTCGATGCCCTGCTCATCCCGCACGGCTTCCTCACGGGCCTGCCGTACCTCGACCTGTGGCGCGATCACTGGCTGGTTGTGGCATCCGACACCAACGAACGCGCGGCGCAGGGCATCACCATGGAGCTCATGGCCGAGTCCCCCTGGGTCTTCACCTACCAATCGCGCACCGCGTTCACCTCGGCGACGCGGCAGCTGCAGCAGCTCGGCATCGAGCCGCGGGTGGATGCCGTCGTCGAGAGCTTCCTCTCGCTCCCGCACTTCATCGCCGGCACCGATCGACTCGGACTGATCCAGTCGGGGCTGGGCACCGCCGCACTCGGACAGGGTGGCATCCGTCTGTTCGAGCCGCCCTTCGACGCGACCCCGGTGCTCAACGCCCTCTGGTGGCACCCGGTGCATTCGCGCGACCCGGAACACGCCTGGATGCGGAGCCTGTTCGCTGAGGCCGCCGCCGGGATGCCGGCACCCAGCGCAGCCCGCGCGGATACGGTCGCAACGCACTCTCCCGATATCGAAGGGCAATCCGCATGACCACTTACTCCGGACTCGATGGCCGCACGATCGTCATCACGGGCGCCGCGCGCGGGCAGGGGGCGCGCGAGGCGCTGCTTCTCGCCGCGAACGGCGCCCGCGTGATCGCCACCGACGTGTCCGACACTCCCCCGCCCGAGTTCGCGGGCACGACGATCGAGTACCGCCGGATGGACGTGGCAAGCGAGCAGGACTGGGCGGACCTCGCGGCCACGCTGGCTGAGGCTGCTCCGATCCGCGGCCTCGTCAACAATGCCGGCGTCACGCATCGCTCGCGGTTGGGCGCCACCGACCGCGCCGACTGGGACCGCGTGCTCGCCATCAACCTGACCGGGGCGATGCTCGGCATCCAGGCTCTCGCCCCGCTCATGGGCGAGGGCTCGTCGATCGTCAACATCGGGTCCTCGGCCGCCCTCACGGCTCACTACCCGGTCGCCTACACGGTGAGCAAATGGGGTCTCCGCGGGCTGACGCACGTCGCGGCGACCGAATACGGACCACGCGGCATCCGAGTGAACATCGTGCACCCCGGCTTCATCGAAACCGACATGACCGCGAACGCCCCCACGCCGATGCGCGACGCGCAGCTCTCGTTGACCCCGCTCGAGCGGACGGGTGAGGCCGACGAGGTCGCGCACGTCGTCGCGTTCCTGTTATCGGATGCCGCAGCCTACGTCTCGGGCGCCGAAATCCCCGTCGACGGAGCGTTCACCTCGTCAGCAGGCGTCAAGGTCATGGCCGACCGCATCGCCGGCGGCTGACCGCCACCGCGGCGGAACGGGTCGACTCGCGCTGCGGACATGCGGATGGCCGGGGTCACACTTGACCCCGGCCATCCGCGCGTGGCTCAGCTTGCGACGCTGACCTTCGCCGCCCGCCGCTGGGCGAGCCCGACGAGGAGACCGACGAGCGCTGCGGCGATGCCCACGACCCCGACCGCGACGGACAGGCCGCCGACGCCTGCCCCGATGGCGCCCATCAGGATGGGGGTCAGGAACTGGCCGAAGAAGAACGCGGCGGTCCACAGGCCGGTGACTCGTCCCCGATCTTCGAACTGGGTCGCCGCGACGACCCAGGTGACCAGCGACGGCAGCAGCAGACCCGATCCGAATGAGGCGATGACCGCGCCGACGATGATGCCGGCGAGCCCGGGAACGACCCAGATCACCAGCATGCCGACGGCCTGAAGGGCGAACGCGACGGGCAGGAGACGTCCCGCCCGGCCCTTCGCCAGCCGGGCGAACAGGAGGCCGCCGATGGCGGTGGCAAGCGACGCGATCGCCGCGACGAGTCCGATGACCGCGGTGTCAGTGGCGGCGACGCCGGTGCCGACGACGAGGTAGCTCGCCTCGATGATGATCACGTAGAACGTGAAGCCGCCGAAGACGGTGACGAGCAGCGGCACGCCGATCCGCCGCCACGGGATGCGCGTCTTCACGCCCGCCTCTTCACGCGTGTCGCCCGCCTCGAGCGGCGTCGGCTCCCACAGCGCGAAGATCATCGGCACGGCGATCACGATGCTGATCGCGTAGACCCAGAACGGAGTGTGCCATCCGCCCACACCGAGCGCGCCGCCGAGGATGATGAACACCGTCGCGGCCAGGGTCGTGGTGACCGTCTGCAGACCGAGGTACCTGTTGCGTCGGTGCGGTTCGTGGAAATAGTCGACAATCAGGGTCGTGCAGACCGTCATGATCGCCGCCTCGCAGACGCCGACCAGCACGCGGCTGATCAAGATCTCCGGGAGTCCCTCGAGCCACGCGGGAGCGGTGCCGACCACCGCGTAGGCGAACATCGCGATGATCAGCAGCGTCCTGCGACCGAGCCGGTCGACGATCTGGCCGGCGAACGGGGCGAAGATCGCGATGATCAGTGCGGGAATCGCGACGATCATCGGCACCAGGATCTCGGCGCCGKGCACATCGGCGAAGTGCTCGGACAGTTGCGGCAGCACCGGGGTGATCAGCACGGAGCCGAGCACGGGCATGCAGCTGCCCGCGAGCAGCAGGATGCCTTGCAGCGTGCCGGCTTTTCTCACAGTGGCGGGGTGGTCGGGCAGGGTGGTGCTCGTCATTGAGGTTCCTTCTCTCGTACAGCGCTGTACGACCGTCGACGGCGCGACGATCAACGTTCAGTGTGCGCACGCCGCGCCAACTCGGGAAGCTGATCTCCTTGATGAGGCACATAGCTCTCGGTGATAGGCGTCGCAGACGCCGTCTTCAGTTACCCGGCTTCCGCCACAGGCGCCGCCCGCGTGATGAGCGCCCAGCGCGGGTTGCCCTCGTGTCCGAGCTCCGGCAGCCGTGTCACCAGCAGCGCACCCACGACTCCGAACACGGCGAGGCCGACGTAGAGGGCGGTGTAGCCGCCGAGCAGCAGGAACAGCGGAGCGATGAACGGCACCACCGACGAGGGCAGGGTGTTGGCGAGGGCCATCACAGCGATGTCCTTGCCGACATTCTCGGGGTTCGGCAGCATCCGCACGCTCAATGCGAGGTCGACGGAGAGGAAGACTCCGGAGCCCACGCCGAGGAGTGCGACGCCGATGAACAGCACCTCCACGCTCGGCGCGAGCCCCATGATCACGAGCGCGACCGCGGCGATGACGCCCGCGAGCATGACGAACGGCTTCTGGCGGTGCAGCTTGTCAGACAGCACACCGCCCAGGGTGCTGAAGACGATGATCACGACGCCGTAGACCAGCGTCAGGAGCAGCACCGGAGTCGCGACCTCTTCTGGGGCGTAGTCGAAGCGATTGATGAGCAGGAGTGCCGTGTAGGTGGTGCTCGCGCCCGTGCACGTGACGAGGAACCGCACCGCCCACGCCCATCCGAACGCAGGGTGGGTGCGTGGGTTCACCCAGAAGGACTTGAACAAATCGACGACGCTCAGGCGCTTCTCGCCGTCCGGTCGGGTCTGCTGCGGGTCTTTCAGCAGAACCACCGCCACGATGACCAGCAGGATTCCGGAGAAAGCGACGATCACCCATTGCAGCCACGGCATCGAGGTGACGGCGCTGACGGCTGCCAAGCCCAGGACCGGACCCAGGATCGCCATCGACCCGAGGATGCCGGACATCGAACCGCGTCGCTTGGTCGGCACCTGCTCGGCAAGCAGTGCGCCTGTCGCCGCGAGCTGCACGTTGACGAAGATGGTGACGAGAGCCCAGACCACCACGACCTGCCACACCTCGGTCGTGAAGATCATGCCGACCAGCACCAGCGAGGAGACGAGGCCGCCCATCAGGATCCAGCTCCGGCGCTTGCCAAGGCGCGCCCTCGAGCGATCGCTGAACCGACCCGTGAGGGGCTGCGCGATGAGGCCGAGCAGCGCGGCCACGCCGGTGACGATACTGAAGGCGGATGCCGCCTCCGCACCCGCGATCGCCGACAGGTGCACCGTGAGCAGCAGGCTCACCGGAACCGCCGAGACGATGAAGGCGCCGGCATAGGACGTCGCCATCGAGCCCATGAGCCGTCGGAAGGGCGTCGCTGGATTGAGTGCGTCGCCGACCGGCGGCAGGCCCTCCACCTCGAGGGGGTTGAGCCCAGGCGCGTTGATGGTCATGACACTCCTTCGTGTGGATGAGCCGGTGGGGGGAGACCGGCTCGGCGGTCGGGTACCGCGGACGAGCGCACGGAGTCCATCCGCCGGCAAGTCAGTGAGGATGCTAACCCGCCGCTCGGTGTGCACGAAACCAGAGGAGTACTTGTACCCGGTACGGCAAAGCGGCGGCGGTGGAGCTGGTCCGGCGCGCGCCGAATGCGACGCGATGACGACGCGGGGCGACTTCCTAGGACGTCACGCCGGTGCGGGGTTCCGAGGTGCTCGTCGTGGCTGCCCAGCTGGCGAGGACTTTGAGTGCGTCCGCTGAGGGGGTGCCAGGCTCGGCGGTGTAGGTCTGCATGGTGAGGCCCGGGTCGGAGGGCAGCTCGAAGGCTTCGTAGCTGAGTTCGAGGTCGCCGACGACGGGGTGGTGGAGGTGCTTGACGCCGGTGCGATGGAAGCGCACATTGTGCGCCGCCCACAGGGTCCGGAATCGCTCGGATCGGGTGGACAGCTCGCCTACGAGATCGCTGAGGCGCTTGTCGTACGGGTTGCGACCGGCCTCACCGCGGAGGGTCGCGACAAGTTCCTGGGTGTTCTTGTCCCAGTCCGGGAAGAATTCCTGCGCGGCGGGGTTCAGGAACGCGAACTTGGCGCTGCTGGGCGTCGGCTCGGCGAAGATCGGCGCGTACAGAGCTCGGCCGAGCTGGTTGGCGGCGACGTATTCGAAGTAGTTGTTGCGCACCAGCGCAGGCGCGTCGGTGATGGCGTCCAGAAGGCGTTGGATGCTGGGGCGGATCGCCTCAGCGCGTTTGCGAGGCTTCTTGACCATCGGTGACGCATTCGCGATGCGGGACAGGTCGAACAGGTGCGCGGTCTCCGCGTCGTCGAGCTGCAGGGCTCGGGCGAGGGAATCGAGGACGCTGTCGGATGCCCCCGAGAGGTCTCCGCGTTCAAGGCGGGTGTAGTAGTCGACACTGACTCCGGCGAGCATCGCGACTTCTTCGCGGCGCAGCCCGGGCACCCGGCGGTTGCCGCCGTACGCGGGGAGTCCTGCCTGGTCGGGAGTGATGCGGTCCCTCCGGGTGGCCAGGAACTCCCGCACTTCGCTGCGATGATCCATAGTCTCGACCGTACGCGGCCCCGCAAGATGCTGGGAGGGTCTGCCAGTACCGGGCACGCGGGGCACTGGCACGGGAGCGCGACGCTCAACCATGATGACAACAGCTGCGGCGCACATGAACTGGCGCCATCCGCCCGACGCCGACAAGGAATCCGATGAACATCGAACCCGTTCAGCCGACCGTCAAGAATCCGCCGGACAAGTTCGCCGGGGACGTCTGGCTCGACCTGATCGCCACCCCGCACGATCCTGACCAGCGGATGACGGTCGCCACCGTCAGGTTCGCGCCCGGTGCCCGCACCGCCTGGCACTCGCACGCACGCGGCCAGTATCTGCGCGTGACCCAGGGCGTCGCCCGATTCGGGCACCGCGACGGCACGATCATCGACGTGCCGGCCGGGCAGACCCTGTACACCCCGCCGGGAGAGGACCATTGGCACGCGGCGGCGCCCGGCTGCTTCATGGAGCACATCGCGATGCTCGAAGCCGGAGACGACCCCGCGACCTCCACGATCTGGAAAGAGYACATCACCGACGACCAGTACTCAGGCGGCGGCATCCGAGAAGAGGAGTCGGGGGCAGACGCATGACGTGGACTGACCAGGAGCTCGAGGAACTCGATCGCGCGTACGAGGTGCGGGTCGCGGGTCGTCGCGCGGACGGCTCCTCGCGGACGCTCACGATCGTCTGGCACGTCGTCGTCGACGGACACCTCTACCTTCGCTCGGTGAAGGGGC